>PLXM01000145.1 GCA_003153235.1 Rhodospirillales bacterium | reverse complement strand
TCAGCCATCCCCTTATACCGTGAGAACGATACTCGGCTTCGTTCCGTTTGGTCTGCACCCATCCCACTCAGGAATGAAAAAGATGCGTTGGGGCTGCTGTCATGAAGAACACGCGCGAACTCGATTGTATAGTCGACGGTTATTTTGCGGAGCTCCGCGTCCGGCACCACGCCGGTATAGGCGCCCAGACAAAAGAGCGCTGCATCCTGACCCGAGAGCGCCCCGGCCAGCGCCGAACAATTCCCGAAGTCTTGATGCAGAACCTCTTTCAGCTTGGGATGCGAGATGCCGAGCGTCCTGCGTCCGATCACCGTCACACTTGCCACGGCGGGATGATTGAGTGCATAGCGAAGGGCGTATCCACCGACCATTCCCGTGGCGCCTACGATGACAATGCGTTTCTGATTATTCATTGGGCGATGATATCCTGCGCCTCTTGGGATTGCAAGGTAGGTATGGTATTAAGGCATATCGATGATATAATTATCAAATAGCCACATCATGAGGACAACATGACTCTTTCAGACCTTTCTTCTATCGCCACGGCCATCAGCGCTTTTGCCATTCTTGTCTCGCTAATTTTTGTGAACATTCAGGTGCGTCAGGCAGAGAAGTACCAGCGGGCTTCGATACAGCAGGGCCGCGCTGCGAGGACAGGAGAAATCGCCATGCGCGTGATAGATCCGGGCTTTGCCGATGTTCATTCCCGGTGCATGCGCGGGGATGCAAATATAACGGATGCTGAACTGCGGCAATTTTTTGGTTATTGCCGCGCCTCTTTTCTGGGAGCTGAAGATTCTTTTTTCCAGCATGAAGAAGAGTTGCTGGATGAAAAAGCATACGCCAGCTTTATTGCGTCTATAAAGGTACTGCTTGTCTTGCCGGGCATGCGGGCCATGTGGCGTATGACACGTGACTGGTATGAACCTGAATTTGCAGGGTTTATGGACTCTCTTGCCAGCGAGGCAGCCAAGCATCCGCCCATTGATCAACTTGCCCAATGGAAGAAGGCTGTGACAACTAAAGGTTGTTGATTTATAAAATATTCGAATTTACGTTAGCTTCAAAACAATAGGAGAACAATATGTCCTACAAAATTTCAGCTACAACCAAAGGTGGCCGCGATGGTCGCGCGACTCTTGAGAATGGCGGCCTTGCTCTTGCCATGGCCTTGCCCAAAGATATGGGCGGATCGGGCGACGGCCACAACCCCGAGCAACTGTTTGCGCTGGGTTGGTCATCATGCTTTGGTCAGGCCATTCTCGCGCTTGCGAAGAAGCATGAGCTTGATGGTGCGGCAGCGCGCGTCACCTGCACGATCACTATAGATAAAGATGAGACGAGCTTCGGCCTCAAGGCCGACCTCAAGGTCAGCCTGCCGGGAGCCGATAAAGAAAAGCTGACCGCGCTCGTCGATGACGCGCATAAGATATGCCCTTACTCCAAGGCAACGCGCGGCAATGTCCCCGTTACGCTGACAGTTGTGGGTTAATAGGCGAAGCAGCCGCAGCCAAACACCCAGGGATTGTCAAAACCGGTATTGTGTGATTTGTCGGCTTTTCCGAGTCCGGTTACTTCCCGTAGGCTTGAGCAACCTGGCCGACAAGTACGGCCCAGGCCATGTCCAAGGCTCCGTACACCTCGCCAGCCTCCGGGCGCGCATTGTCCTTAAGGATTTCCACCATCAACGTTGCGTAGTCGGACAGAATGACACCGGCCTGCAGCATACGCAGAAGCCCGGCCTGGCGCTTGGTCTCGCTGAAAGTTCCCGAGGCGTCGACGGCCACATAGGCATCGAACCCTTTACCAACCGCAGTCATGGCTGGAAAAGCTGCGCAGACTTCAAGAGAGATGCCGGCGAAGATCAGCTTCTTGCGACCGGTCGCCTCGATGGCGCGCGCCACGCGTGCGTCATCGAAGGCGTTGACTGATGAGCGGTCAATGATCTCGACGCCCGGCAGCGCTTCGACGAGCTCATGGAATGTCGGACCCCACATGCTGTCGCGTGCCGTCGTGGTCGCGACAATGGGTAGTTTCAGTGCTTTCGCGGCTTTCGCCAGAGCCACTACGTTGTGTTTCAACTCGCCGGTCGAATAGTCACGGACACCTGTCATGAGGCCAACCTGATGGTCGACGAGGATGAGTGCCGCATTTTCAGAAGTCAGGGGCTGATAGGGGTGGGTTTGATTGGTCATGGCATTCTCCTCATGTGTTGACTCTAGATAGGTTTTATTTAAATTACCTATAACACGGCAACAGCGTGCCAATTAGATGGTTAAAATCCACTAGATTGGTGCATATACGCAACAATGGTTCATGGAAGATTTAAACGACATCTATTTCTTTGCCTCGGTCGTCCAGCACGGCGGTTTTTCTGCGGCGGCGCGGACAATCGGCGTTGAGAAAACGCGGCTGAGCCGGCGCATCACGGCACTGGAGAAAAGGCTGGGCGTCCGTTTGCTCCAGCGCACCACGCGGGCTCTGGCTCTCACAGAAGCCGGACAGCGCTTTTTCGACCGATGTCTGGCGACAGTTGAGGGAGCACAGGCTGCTTATGACAGCGTGGCGGAATTGCGCAGGGAGCCTGCGGGACTTGTTCGCATTAGCAGTCCCGTGTTGCTGGCGCAGAGATGTCTGGCTCATGCGCTTCCAGGATATATGGCGGCGAATCCAAAAGTCTCCGTGTTCCTAGAGCCGACCGACCGGACTGTAAACCTGGTTGAAGAGCGATTCGATATCGCCATCCGGGCAAAACCGGTAATTGAGGATGTCGCGGGGCTCGTAGCAAAGACGCTCAGGCATTCCCAGCGCGTGCTCGTCGCCAGCCCTGCCTTTCTTGAGCGCTATGGACGCCCGGAAAGTCCGGCCGATCTGCCGAAGTTCAATATAGCTGCCAGCAGCGACGATGTATTCGATGGTGGCGCGCGCTGGGCCTTAACAAGCCTTGATAATCTAACACAACATATTGAGTTGAGACCGAGACTTGTCACAAGCGATCTACGCACGAGACTTCAAGCAGCGATAAACGGTATCGGTATCGCGTTATTGCCGGAACAAGTCGTTCATGCCCCGTTAAAAGAGCGGCTTATTGAACGCGTTCTGCCGGAATGGTCTGGCGCGAAGAATATCCTCCACCTGGTTTACCCAACGCCTCGTGGAATGCTACCATCGGTGCGGAGTCTCATTGATTATTTGCTGATCCATGTTCCTGTCTGGCTCCAGGAAAGGAGTATATAGATTTGATTTCAACACCGCTTATCGAATTGACAATACACTCGCGTGAGGCTGACATCGGCAGCCTGAAAGTCCATCGCCTTCTGCCCTGGCGCGAGCGCCGGATGGTTGGTCCCTTTATTTTTCTCGACCATATGGGCCCCGCAAGTTTCTCTGGCGGCCAGGGTATGGACGTTCTGCCGCACCCGCACATCGGGCTTTCAACGGTCACCTATCTTTTTGAAGGCGATGTCGTGCACAGGGATACGCTAGGCTCTACGCAGCATATCAAGCCCGGTGACATTAACCTCATGACAGCAGCACGCGGCATTGCGCATTCCGAGCGCACGGGGCCGGAAACAAAAGCGCACCCGCATCGCATTCACGGGTTGCAAAGCTGGGTTGCACTGCCCAAGGAACAGGAAGAACAGGCGCCGGAGTTCAACCATTACGCACAGGAGAATATTCCTGAAGTGCGCGAGCGTGGCGTGATATTAAAAGTAGCCGCAGGAGAAGCCTATGGCGTCAAATCACCGGTAAAAACCTACAGCCCGCTTTTCTATGTCGATGCTTTTCTTGATGCAGGAAGCACGCTTGAAATTCCGCCTGCTTACGCAGAACGCGCTCTTTACCTGATCGAGGGTACGTTACGCATTGGCGGGCAATCTATTTCCGCCCCTGTATTCCCTGTCTTTTCTCCGGGAAAGGTTGTAATTGAAGCGGTGACACCGGCACATGTAATCCTGCTCGGTGGAGATCCACTCCCCGAGCCGCGCTATATCTGGTGGAATTTCGTTTCAAGTTCGAAAGACAGGATTGAGCAAGCCAAGGAAGACTGGAAAGCGCAGAAATTCGGAAAGATTCCGGGCGACGAAAAAGAATTTGTTCCGTTGCCGGAAATTCAGAAGTCGGGAAACAAGGTTTAGCACGGGAGGACGAAAAATGATAACGGGAAAACGTAAAGATGGACTGGTAGCTGAACTCTCTGTCAGGGATCACCATTTTCTTGCTGGCTTGCCGGAAAAGCTCGGCGGACATGACGAAGGGCCGAATCCGCATGAGCTTCTTGAAGCTGCGTTGACTGCATGCACGATACTCACGGCCCAAATGTATGCGGCTCGCAAGGGGTTTCCACTCGATTCCGCGGATGTTACAGTAAAAATTATTTCAGAGGGTCCGGAAACAGTAATCAGCCGGGAAGTTTCTTTTCGGGGTAACTTGACCGATGAACAAAAAGCGCGCTTATCCGAAATTGTAGAGCGATGCCCTATTCATCTTCTCCTTGAAAGCAAGGTCAAGATTGATACGACCGTAAGTGCCGGATAGATTTTGGTCAGTCATGTCAGTTCTCCTTTTGGTTTTGTTGCAGCTTAATTGTCGCCAGCCATTTATAAACTGAAACAGACAATAAAATGACAGCCTCAGCCAGAGCCTGTCAGCCGACTTAGACGAACTATTTTAACCGCAGGTAGCGTAATACCGTCACCCTTATAATAAGCAAGCCCTAGATTTCTTTGCGCCACCGCATTGCCCTGATCCGCAACTTTGCGAAGCAAGACCACCGTTTTTTGATGGCATTTCTTTTTATCGCCACGCCAGTGATGACAGAAAACAAAACAACTGCGAGCAATATATAAACATTTTTTGTTTCCTGATGTGACTATATGTTCTTCGGTTTCAGATTTATGCTTACCACGTCATCAAGGATCGTTATCCTGCGGCTTACCATCTATCGGTGCCTTCGGTTGACTACGAATTCTTGCCCCGCTTAATTTCCGAAGGAAATAAGTATCACAAACAATTTTTATGAAGGCGACTTCTTTCAGTGTGACGACTACGCCCTTAAGATTGTTTGTCTCGAAGTGTTCACAAATCTTGGCAAAGTGATCCCGTTCATCCAGTTTAGGAAATAGATCACCAAGGAAACCCAGTAAGGACTCCTGAAAACTGGCGCCTTCTTTCCAATCGCCTGTTTTTAGCATCATCGCTTTAAGGCTTTCAAAGAAGTTTCCAAAGGCCTGATCCTCGCACTGCCAATGAATATCATTGAGTGAAAGAAAGGTCAGCCCGCCGATATAATAGTTATATGCAGCATGCTGTTCACGTTCATTCGGGCCGGGCAACGCTGTAAAGCAAACAGCTACGCGATCCAAGTCTTCTTCGGTCAGTACTCTGTTAGCGCCCCAGTCAATCTTGAGGCTCGGATTTCTGTCAAGACCAACACCTGCACCATTCTCGAGGTCTTCCAATCTTTCGTAATATCTGCTGATCTGCTCGGGCATACGCCACCACCAGAACCCCATTGTGCCTATATTGAGGGCGGCAACAAAGTGGCGCGCAAGGCCCCATCCAAAATACCAAAGGGCTTCGATAGGAACATTGTCTCGTAGGATAATTTCTACGATAAGCTCATTCTTTTTAGCAGATGACAGCTTGATCCAATCATTCTGTTTATTCCATTTTGTAAAGGCCTTCTGTCTGATGGAGTGAGAGGCGCTAATAATGCGGAAGCGCAGTTTCCATTTATCCTTTGACCCGATTGTGGGGAGGTCTCGGCTTCGGCGCAATTCTACCTCGGCAGCGGCCTGCATTTCAGCTTCATCCTTATCAAACTCTGATTTGAGCCATTTAGCCCATGCAGTCGTATCTTTTAGATCAGCAAGCTTAGACATTGATGTACTTGAGAATATCTTCCGACGCTTGTCGGGATATTCAGTGGCATTCAAAAACCATGCCTGAAGTTTTTTTTCTTCGGCGGGGACATTATCTCTTAGCTTCTCGCTTTCTGCAATTTCAAGCCTTGCCGTAGCGAACTTAATCAGTGTAGCACTTTCATCTGACGTAATCGCATCTTGAGGGATGCCTAAATTATCATCACTGTGATCCACATACAGACCAGCAAGCCTTTTGAAATGAATATTTTTTGCCAGATTGTCAATTTCTTCCACACCCTTGCCAGTCAGACTTTCAAAAAAGTAACTGCCTCCGAAGAAACACCAAAATAGCTTTTTGATATGATCCTGAGTATGTTTTTCTGGCCATGCAGGCGGAACGGGGCTCTTGGAGGAGATAGATTGTACGCCGATCAGTTCCCTACGCCCGATTTCTTCGAGCGCGAGCGTTGTGAGATGATAAGCTATATTGGGATGGCCTGCTGCCTGCACAGCCTGCGCCGAAGCAAGCAAGGCGCGTGCATGATCAATGCAGGCACACATCGCCGCTACTTTTTTCTCGTCAATCTTGTGTTCTTTGTCTACATCCATAAGGGCATCTATAACATAAGATTAACTGGTAAGACGCCATAATTCTCTTTCGTCGCATGGGCAGTAAATTTTTCTACATCGCACACGGGCGTGTGTCGGGAATGGCGCCACCGACCTCACATTCCTGCCACAGAGGGGGTAGGGGGTCAAATTCCTTAAACGCCTCCTTCTCCGAAACCGCCCCCCACGCGCTGTGTAAAAAACCGCGAAATTCAGAAAAATGGATTTTTTAATGATTGGGTAAGTAAATCAATGGGATGCATCAAAAAAGTCGAAATCCACGGTGGTACGCAAATAACCGGCGCCTCCGCAGTCAGAAAATCAATTAAACAGCGGCTTACCAGTCACCGGCGCTTGGGTCGTAGCGGTCGCTATAATCGACGCTCGGGGTGCCCTTGCCTGCACGTGAGCGGCTGGCCGGTGTCATGCCGAATTCTGCCGCGATGCGTACCATATTTTCGAGTGCCCTGTCGGCTATTCTTATTAAAGGATTTTGAGACAGATTATTTTTGTTAGTTTTGAAAATCATGCCGCCGAATAAGTTGTCGTCGGACTTTTCCATCATGAGCGCTAGTTTGGTTTCCGCCCTGACCCACCTTGAATAAGAAACGCAATACCCAGCCAGCGCCGCTCGATCGACCGTGGTGATCATTCCTTGCGCTGCCATCTCATCGTAGATGCGTGCCCACTCCGCTTTGGCCATGTTGTCTAAATGCTCGGGCGGTTCGACTTCGGCTTTGTTGTACTTCGGCTCGTTTTTGTTAATAGTTCTCTTGCCGGGGTTGCCCGTCAGGAGTTTGATAACAGTTGGTTTTGGTCTGCGTCCGCGCATGGCATGATCTCCTTCTATTGTGCAACCTCCACAGAGTTTGATTATATCACAAAAGGAGGTTTTTGTTTTCGGTTACTCATTTTTGTTCCCCGTTACGGTCTTCCGGACAACCGGACACCCTTATAGGGGGGTGTCCTGTCCGTCCGGTTAAAGAGACAAACCTTTTCTTCTGTCCGTCCGTCATCGTCCGTTTTGTCCGGTCGCCCATATCAT
>PLXM01000073.1 GCA_003153235.1 Rhodospirillales bacterium | reverse complement strand
AGCGGCATAGCCATCGGTGCCCTTATCGGTCTTATCTGGACCCCCTGCGCAGGCCCTATACTGGCCGTCGTGCTGGTTCAGGTCATCCAGCAGAACACTAATCTGGCCGCTGTCTCAATTATCGTCTCTTTTGCGATTGGTGCAGGTCTGCCGATGCTCGCCATCGCCCTTGTCGGCAGAAGTCTTCTTGGTAAATTTTCATTTATTACAAAGCACACAGAAGACCTGCGGAAAGCTTTTGGCGTTATCATCATTTTGTCAGTCAGCTACATAGCCTTCTCTGCCAATCTTGCCTCGTTGTTTACTACCGATAACACTGTGCAAGAACAGCCCGTCAATAGCTCCGCAACGGTATCAGGTGCCTTACAGCTTGAAGACGGGCTCACCCAACCCTACCCTGCTCCAGACTTTGCTGGTTTGCAGGAATGGATCAATTCAAAGCCGCTCACCCTGGCGAGTCTGAAGGGCAAGGTATTGCTGGTCGATTTCTGGACATACTCCTGCATCAACTGCGTACGCACACTGCCTTACCTGACAGCCTGGGATAAAAAATACCGTGACCAGGGACTGGTCATCGTCGGCATCCATTCACCGGAATTCGAGTTCGAAAAAGATCCGGATAACGTCAAGGCAGCTGTTGTCGCGCGCGGCATAAAATATCCGGTGGCACTCGATAACAACCTCGCGACATGGCAAAGCTTCAAGAACGAATACTGGCCTGCCCACTACCTCATCGATCGCGATGGGCAGGTGGTCTACACGCATTTTGGCGAAGGCAGATACGATGTGACGGAAAACAATATCCGCTATCTGCTCGGCCTCAATGGCACGGCAGAAACCAAAGTGCAGCAGAATCTCCCCTCTACAGAAGGGCAGACGCCGGAAACATACCTTGGCTATGATCGTACCGAAAGCTATGTCGGCAAACCTGATTTACAACATGATGTGTCTGATGTTTATGAACCTGCATCACCTGTCCCGCTGCATCACTGGACTTTGAAGGGCCCCTGGCGCATGGAAGGCGAGAAAGGTGTCGCCGTCGACAACAACGCCGCCCTGCAATTGCATTTCTCGGCAGAAAAAGTTTTTCTGGTCATGGGCACAACAGATGGAAAGCCCGTGAAGATCAGTGTCAAACTTGATGGCGCGCTTATCGGCAAAAACGCCGCAGGAAAGAATGTGCACAATGGCACAGCAACGGTTTCTCGCCATACAATTTATGAACTGGTCAATCAGAATACAATAAAGAACGGACTACTTGAGATCACAGCCGAGCAGCCAGGCTTGGAAGTTTACGCGTTCACCTTCGGCGGATAAAACCATATACCCTTAATAAGGGAAAATAAGGCGGATAATTAAAGCCACAAGTAGACCGATCACCGGCGCAACCATCAAAAAATTTAATACTTTCCGCAGAAAGAGACGCTGGCGGCGTTCTTCACCTGTCTGTGGCTGTTTATTTTTGCCAAGAGACCTGATAAACATCACAGCCCCTACCAGAAGAAGGGTGTAAATCACCACCATACTGCCCACAATGTAGAAATAAGAACTAAAAGTTATATTTTGCAGTTTAAAAAATGACCATATCAGCCAGCCAATAAACGAAATCATTTCGCCTAGCCCTAACAACAGCAAAACATTCAGCGTCAGTCTCAGTAGCGGCGGATACCGCCTCCGCTCTTTAGTGTCTGGAAGGTTTTTATCCTTATTAAAAAATCGAATAAGCATCACTACGGCTACCACAATAGCGGGATAGCCTAATGTAAACATACCTACGGTAGTCATAGAAGAGCCAGAAAAATCCATACGTTGATTAAGGCTTCAATTACATGATTTGTCAACCTGTTAAGCTGCTGTTACCACGCTTACAATTGGCTACTGCCAAATTTTTTAGCATCAATGTACATGCCCGGAAGGAAGGGGCTCTTCGCGCCATATTTCTAATGTTCTCACCTATATTTGCGCACACCGTTAAAATCCGCTACAAACGAACTGAGATTAATTCAAAGGTTGAACGTTTTTTAAGAAAATGTTAGAACTGCTTGATTTTACTGATTGTGCCCGTAGCTCAGCTGGATAGAGCAGGTGCCTTCTAAGCATCAGGTCGGGAGTTCGACTCTCTCCGGGCACGCCACTACCTCTAATTCTCACTTAATATAACAAAAAACCACATTATTCAGTAAATAATTACTTGACATAAGCAGGAAGCGCGTGTAATTAAATCAACCAATAATCAGCCAACTTATGATTTTATAAGGATTTATTGAGATGAGTAATATATTGCAAGATCAGCTGGATAATGCCGTGCGGAATGACTATGTGAATACTGCGAATTCCTTGATTGCAGGTGGAGTGGTTCCCTATGAGAAAACATTAGCTTATGCCGTACAAAGCGGCTGGCCAAACTGGACGATACGGCTGATCAATGCAGGTGCAAAACCTACCTCTGCGATGCTGGATTACGCAGCGCGAAACGACTACGTGAACACTGCGAATGCCCTGATTGCAGGCGGTGCTGTGGCAGCTGAATCAACATTAAGCTATGTCGTACAACAGGGATGGCCCAACTGGACGATACGGCTCATTAACTCCGGAGGAAAACCAACTTCCGCAATGCTTGATTATGCAGCCCTTAACGACTACGTAAACACGGCGAATGCACTCATTGCCGGCGGGGCTGTGCCTGCTGAAGCAACATTAAACTATGTCGTACAGCGCGGATGGCCCAACTGGATGGAAAGGCTGATCCAGGCTGGCGCAAGACCTTCGGAACTGACTGTCAGCTATGCTGCGGAACGTGGTTATCATAATATGACGAGCAGGCTTATAACAGTCATGAATCATTATAAGAAGATTGACGAACAACATGCTCTACAAGCTTCCATTAAAGAAGCACACAATAATGCAGCCGCTAAGAAGACCAAGACAAAGGCGGCGGTGCCGAAGGCGGCCAATCGTTCTACTTCACGGCCTAAACCATAAAATTTTATCGATCCTTAATATAGGCACTTTTTTCAACCTATATACACAACCTGCTGGCTGATCTAACTCAGCCATTGCAGATGGGATTGTTATTAACCATTTGATAATACTGGCATTTATTAATTTTCCTAATCTGGCACGAGTTTCGCATAGCTATACCTATCGGGGAACAATTTTTAAAGGAGACAGCAATGACCCAATCTAACACAGCCACAGAAAGCGTTATCATAGACAGCAAGTCACTGGATGAGAAAATCTGGAGCCTTACCGTTGAGGACCAATGGCACCGCCGCAGCGAAACGCTCGTTCTGCTGCATCAGGCCAATGCCCAGGTTAAAGCCTCTGAACTTCGCGTTGCTGAAATGAACAAAAGAATTCAGGAACTGGAAAGCCTTGCCGCTACTGACCCGGTAACCGGTCTCATGAATCGCCGCGGCTTTGAAAGTTTCTTTGCACAAGAACTCGAGCGTACTCGCCGTCATAACACACCCGGCAGCGTTCTCATTTTATTCGATCTCGACAAGTTCAAGGAAATCAACGACACCTACGGCCATCAGGCCGGCGATGCCTGCCTGAAAAGGGTTGCGGAATATCTGAAGAAAAAAATCCGCAGCGTCGATGCCGCTGCACGTATTGGCGGCGATGAATTTGCCGTCCTGCTGTCACACACAACCCCGGAGAAGTCGGCAAGATGCATCAATGAAATAAGGAGTGCTTTGGATGGCCTGCAAGCCGTCTGGCAGCAAAGGATCCTGCACGTTAAAGCAAGCCTCGGCGTAAAACATGTGACAGACACAAGTTCTTATGAAACAGCTTACCACGCTGCAGACAAGAACCTTTATGATAACAAGAACCTGCGGAAACTGGCGAGCGAAACATCGGTACAGAAATCAGCCAATGAGCAGCTAGTTGATGACAAAGGCAACTATAAAATAAAGAACCTTGGCAAAATCATGGTGTCAGTCAACTCTGAAGCTGGCGAAGCCGACCTCGCACAATTTTTATAATACCCCGCGCCCCCGCGCACTACAGGCAATCCCCCACATCATCCCTCATGTGGGGGATTGTCTGCGCGCTTCTTTAGGCTCGATGACAGCTTCGGTAAATTAACAAGTTCTTAACCCCCTACCGCTAAAATGCTGCATAGAACATGCAACAAATGAGGAAAACATCATATGCCTTCCGTGCAAGCCAACGCCGCAAAAATACCTACTACTGGTCGCCCCGTGCTCATGCCAACATCCGCAGAGAATGAAACATTTGCCGGTATCACATATCATCTTGACGGTGAGCTTGTGCCTGTGCTGACTGTTGAAATCAAGCCAAGCGAACCTGTATATTTCGAGCACCACATCATGTTGTGGAAAAATTCTTCAGTAAATATCGGACTCAAGGCCATGAAAGGCGCTTTCAAGCGCATGATGGCCGGTCTGCAGATTTTTGTAACCGAAGCGCAAGGTGAAGGCATGATCGCTTTCAGCCGCGATGGCGCCGGACATATCGTCCCGCTGCACCTCAAGCGTGGCCAAGAAGTTCATGTGCGAGAGCACCAGTTTCTGGCTGCCTCGCGCCATGTCGAATATACTTTTGAACGCGTCAAAGGCGTTGCCAACATGCTCTTAGGCGGTACAGGATTTTTTATAGACAAGTTCCATTGTGCTGAAGGCGAAGGCATCCTGTGGCTGCATGGCTACGGCAACGTTTTTGAAAAAACCCTTGCGGAGCATGAGCAGATAGAAGTTGAACCGGGCGGCTGGCTCTACAAGGATGCCAGTGTGCGCATGGAAACCAACATCCAGCGGGTCAGCAGCGGGCTGTTTGGCGGCATGAACTTCATTACAAACCGCTTTACAGGTCCGGGACGCGTGGGCATCCAGTCCATGTACCTGCACATGCCCTCAACGGAATAATTTATCTTCCAAAGGCTTATTCTTTTGGAGCGGCTTGATTTTGGTACTGTTGTATCTGGTTGGCCTGATCCACGGAATACTTCATTAAAGCCTTCTCATCCGTGCCATCAACGCCTACGCTCTTGAGGGTTTGCTGCTGCTCCTTAACCGTCGGGTTGGCGTTTACCGCTTTTTTTACCTGATTGTCAGATGACAAAAAAGAGAGCAGAAGATAACAAACCACACCAAGCGTCACGACAAGCCCAAATATGCGAAACATCATGACAACTCTCCTCCAAATACATTGAACTCACACTAAATATACTCTCGTATCAGGGTATCCATGCAAAACATTCTTGTCAAGCAGCTCGCCCCGCGCGACACTATACATTCCACTCGAGTCGAAAAAACATTTGGGTATCACAACATGAAGCGTAACCTTAACATTGCATTGCTGATAATCACTCTCTTCATGTCCGGCTGCGGCGCCGAACAGGCTTTGGATGATATGAAGCAGGCAAAAGCCGCTTACAAAGCCTGTCTCGCCGATAACCCCAAAGACCCCTCTGCCTGCAAGCGTGAGAAAGAAGCCTACGAAAACGCGGGTCAATCCTATGACGCCATGGGCAGCGGCAGCAGAGACAGGGAATAATAACAATTATTCACACTGGCAAGAGTTATACAGAGTGTATTGGCTGGGGCCCGTAATGGAGCCACACGGCGATGTTGCCCCTTGAGTACTGCAAGTAGACCCCATCTCAATAGTTGGCGGTGAATGCGTAGGTGTCCCAGTGGAAATAGCCTGCCATGTATAAATAACAGAGCCGCAAGTACTGTTGTATGTTGTCCACGGACCCGGGGTGCCAGATGGGCAGCTGATGGTTTGCTGCTGATACTGGGTTCCCACCTGTGGTGCTGTACAGCCAATCTGCCGATAGTTTGTTCCACCCGTGCAGGCACAGGTATCGGTTGTGGTTGTCCAGCCCGTCCATGTCCCCGCAGGGCACTGGAACTGGCGCGTCTGTGTAACAGAACCCGCAAAGCCGGCAGGATGCCCCGCTGATTGACAGTCAATATTCTGTGACGCTGTCGACGGGGTACAAGTACAGCTTGATGTCATCGTTTGCGCACCCCATGTACCGACCGCTGTCGGATTACCCGGAATACATGCATAAGCCTGTGAATAATTATTGCTGCCGGTAAACCCGGACTGGCATGACGTAGTCCATGTATTTGTGTATGAATTACACTGGCAGGTGTCACTTACATAGGTCTGGGTTGTTGCGCCTCCGGGACATGCCGTTGTATTTGAGAAGTTCGCAATACCTATCCAGCAGTTCGGGCAGTTATCCCCCTTATATACATTGCAGGCCTCGGTAGCCGGAGATGTGCCGGCTGTGCAGGTACAAACGCCTGCCTGTCCTGTCTTTACCCAATTCGCGCTTCCGGCTCCCGAGGACTTGCATTGATAGGTCTTCGTAAAAGAATCCCCGTCGACGGGCGTTGTATAGACCTGGTACAGATATCCTGCTGGAATAGTATCGATATCATTAGAGCCAGTGCTCGTGTTAAAACACATCTGTATAGGACTCTTCGCCGGGCAGCCGATAACTGTCTGACAAATGAGATTGCCGGTAGGGTCAATACCGGCCAAAAACTCACCAGCGGGGCACATAACCTTAGCAGGGCGACATACCAATTGGCCTGAAGCAAAGCCCGTGGCATACGTCGGTAGATGTGTTATCGGGTCTGGAGCGCACGCCGTTAAGTTTAGCGCAGGAGCATAGCAGTTAGTACTTGTACCGTCATAGGGACAAAGCAGGGTTGCGTCTAAATTGTTTTCAGCAATAATAGCAGAACCGGTTGAAGTTGGGCTCGGGGTTACCTGCAATGCAGCAGATGGTGCTGCATAACTAGGTGCTGATCCAATACCAACCTTGCCCATACTCGGTCCATCTCCCGCTCCGACCAGATCGTTAAGGTTAGTACTGGTGGAACCTGCAACTTTCCACAAAGGTGTCTCAACTGATGAATAATACTTAACCGTATCATCGAAGTGATTAATGCCCAGTGCTTCAGCATAATCCGCCAGATAATAAATTGCCGGAGTGAGGGAACTGCCTGTCTGGCAGTTTGCTGCATCCCACGTGCTGTAAAGCGGAGGACAGGGATTGACTAACAGTCCATCATGGCTATAAGCGCCAGCCCGGTCCGGTCCATGACTGATAACAATATACTGCATTGACCCACCCTGAGAACCCCTCGGCGAATTTACTATCGGGGTTCCGGGATGACCATTAGTTGTTCCGTGATTATTATATACATCAATGCCGCCATTCTTTTGGTTATAAGTAGTCACCACCGCCAGAGATTCCATGACAGTGTAGTCTAATCGCGTATTAAATCCATCCTCTGCCTCATCTTCGCGAATCCCCAGCGTCCTGAAGGGAACGGCACCCCGCCTCGCCCGGTCTGACCACCCCGTGGGAGGCCACGCTTTACTTGCAGGCCAGCCGACAGGTGGGGTCGCGTTCCATACCTTATCACTTTGCTGAACACAGTAACCGTTGCCGCAAGAACCGTCTACGACACTCGTGTCAGTACAATCCCCTGCAATGCCATACCTCGGGTCGGTGCGCGCCGCATCGATCGGTGCCGGACATGGGTACGCCCCTGTCTGTATCAGGTAGTTGCTGAGCGATGCAGTGACTATACTAATATTATTCAGAGTTGTTTGGCTCGCCTGATTTTTCAGGTAGACACCTGTAGATGACGCAGCAGCCCCTATGAGGATCCCTCCCACCATTACAGCTATGGCCAATTCAATAAGCGTATATCCTCTCGCTTTCGAACGGGCGAAGAATAAAAAATTACAAATGCTTTTTAAGGATTGACGCATGTTGGACTCCCATTCGCATCGATACCGTTAACGTATTGCCCTGTTTGGCAGGTGAGAGGTGTCAGGCCTGTCGTGCTGAGTAAAGTCAGGCATTGTGGCTTTGAACTGGCAACACCCGTCATAAGGCCATTATTGCAATCTAACCCGGGGGAGATCAGCTTCTGCTCAAAGCAATTCTTGGTGGCCTTATCACAGAACTGGTCAGCATCAAAATTGGTGGCTCTGATATCCCCACTGACATCCAGTTGCGCATTGGGAGGGGTAGAACTGCCAATCTCTACTGATCCGCCGCCCTTATTGTCTATAAGCCCCATGGAAGACATCTCCCATTTGTCTGTCGCGAGATAAACACTCGTTATCACAAAAGCATCATCATAAAAATAAGGTCCAGATGCCAGGGCGTAAATATTGCTCTGACTGGAGGTTCCATTTAAAAGAAAAGTTGAATCGCCATTGCAGTTTTCATTATCCCGGCCAGTTGAAGTCGGCGATGGTGCTGACGTCCCCATATCAATGGGAGTCATGTCACAGGGAACTGTTTTCTGGCCATAGTAATTCCAAGCTCCTTTGCCATCAGGTCCATGAGAAACAACTGCCAACATAAATGCATTCGCCGCAACAGATCCATTTGACAGGGTGTATGACGAGGGCGAGATACTGTTAGTGAGAGAATTGTAGCTTTCTACATTAATAGCCCCACTAATATTCCCATCATAATGACCCGGATTATTGCCACTGGGATCATTTGTCATGTAATAAGACACGGCATAGGTCATTCTGTTATTCCAGCCATCCACACTGTCATTCAAGGCTATGCCCAGATCAACATAGGGGAGAGTACCGATAAGAACGGGATCTTTATACGCTGCCGTGAATGGCGCTTGAGCCCCGCATGCAGCAGGACCCGGGCAGTAAGTAGTGTTATTTGACGTCCAGCGCGCACCCGCAACGACACAGATGCCGGTTACTGGATCGCAGGCTGGCCATGTAGAAGGTGGATGTAGTGCTAGATTCGCCATTGAACAATCGGCCACACCAGCTCTAGGGTCGCTGGGAGGAAGCAACGGTGGCGCGGGACATGGCAAACCGCCGGAGTTAGATACAGGACTTGAGTTAAATAAATAACGCGAAAACGCCTGACTAATCTCATTATTGCGCATCGTTGTTATATTCATTGCCTTTGTATTCATGTATTGGGCGAATTGGGTTGATATAACCTCCACAGCGATACCGGCGAGGGTCACGATTACCGCCAGTTCAACCAGGGAAAATCCCCTATTCTTTTTAAAGCCTGTTATCATCAACCCAAATCCTATTCTCGTTAAGGGAAGTTACAAATAAGCCCCGAACTCGCACTAAATCCAATCGCAAAATGTCCCGCATTACAAGACTGGTTTTTTATGATAGGAACAAGCGGTATTGCCGTTCCCGGTATCGTTGGTGTGCCTGTTGTGCATTGAACCACTCCACCAACCATGCCCGTTACGACATTTATGTAGCCCGGAGGTGCCGGAGGGCACCAGTTATTGCTTGGGTAAGTGCTGCCGACAGGGCCGCCAGCCAACAGGTTAGGCAGCCAGCAAGCAGTGCCTCCTCCATCACAAATTTCAGCCTCTGTGATGCCGATTCCAGCCGGAAGAGCGACTGTACCCGCCACATCCAGCTTCTGCGCCGGAAATGTCGGGTCTGGAGGAGAAGGCGTACCTACACCAACGTTACCCACATTCAGGTTATAAATATTGGCATTGCTAGACGAGGAAAAATCCCAAAGCTTGGTAATCGAGAATGAAGAGAACTGCACTATATCGTCAAAATAGTTAGGTCCGGCTGCCATTGAACGCAGTCCCTGGATAAATTTGTAATCGCCATTGCAGTTCTCATAGTCTACAGTGCCAACAGTACATGGTGTAGATATAGCACCTTCTGCCGTATGGGCCCCCATATGATTTTCTCCATAAAAGACGATGACAAAATTTGCAGACCCTGGCGGTGATACAAGCTCGACACCAGCTTCGGTCGTAACGTCGATCACACCATAAACGCCCTGTCCGTATGTACCAGCATTGGTGGATCCGGAGGAAACAGCATAACCCGTCTGATAATTCCATGTATCCAGCGTATCCCCCATGACTGTGTTGCCGACTGCAGGGTTGCCAATTCCAGCCATGATGGTTTTATAAGGCACAGCCCCAATATACACCGGATCGTTGCCCGGATTTGGGTTCGCCGACGTATGATGGTGGCCCGCCACTTTGCAAATTCCGCCTGAGCATGCACCGGTGGGCATTGCCACCAAGGCGTTGCAGGCTGCTGTTGTGTTGCTGCAGGAGCCGCATTCGCAACCAGCATCCGGATTACTGATCGCCGACAGTGTCGGATCCGAGGGGAATGGCAAACGGTTAATGGTTGGTACGGCCGAATAATTACTGATCGCAGAATAGATATTGTCCATCTTGGCAGCCGTGCTTTGGTAACGATAATAAGCTAAATGTGTGGTATAAAGATCCAGAGCTCCCGCCAGCAGAAAGCCGGAAACCATGACAACGACCGCAAATTCGACCAGCGTAAATCCCCGCTGTTTTTGGTCTTCGCGCATTAAAGTAAACCCCTGACTTTAAACCTAACCCAATTAATAAAAACCCCAGCCCATAATATTTTATAAGTCATTATCTTTTATTTTAACAGTATGTGACTAAAAGAATGGTTAATCAAAACTTAATACTTTATTAGGAAAACATAAGATGCATTGCTTAAAATTAGCGATCTGGTTAACAAATAATTAAATTTCAATCGCGAAGAAATCCTTAACGATTAGAAACTATAATAACTACAGGGTTATACTGATTGTTCAATTCAGTCCCGTTGAAGGATCATGTCAATAAAAACGCCAGATCCACCCGAAGAGACGCAGCCAGCAAATCCTTTTGCACCGGCCAAAACTTTTGGTCGCAAGGGCAATATAAAACCTGTCGGCGGGCATCCGACGGGCGCAACTCCCGTGTTAAAACAACGTAAAGGCGATCGCCGCGGGTCAAAACCGCGTAATGGTGAAAGACGAATGGCCTCCCCCTTGGACGCGGGTTATAGCGGCATGGAGCGCCGCGGCAACCGTGGAAGTCGCAGGGCAGCCAGCATTGACCGGCGTCAGATAGCCGCAGCAAAAAAAGCGAACGCCGAAAAAAGCCACGTTGAAGCAATTTCCAGCAGAAGAAAAAAGGCGGAACTCTGGTACACGAGCCCTCAAGCGGCAGAGCTTTCATCACCCCGTTTGCATGAATATCAGGATTTTATACATGATACGATAACAAGAACACTCGATGTGCTTAAATTGTCGCATTTGACACGGCAAGAAGCGAGTGAACAAATTTGGCTGCTCGTCAAGGAAATCGCGAAACATCATGCCTTCGCCGTCACGCCTGCTGAACTTGAAAATCTCTGCAAAATTGCTTCAGACGAAATGCTGGGGCTGGGACCTTTGGAGCCTCTGCTCGCCCGCTCGGACGTTGATGAGATCATGGTCAACGGTCCTAACTGCATTTATATCGAAGTCGACGGGATCATAGAAAGGTCAACGGTCACATTCCGCAATGAGCGACAGTTGGTTGCAATATGCCAGCGTATTGTTGGAAAGGTCGGGCGGCATGTGGACGAATCCAGCCCGATGTGCGATGCGCGCCTGCCTGACGGATCCCGCGTAAACATTATCCTGCCGCCATTGGCATTGGATGGCACCATACTCACCATACGGAAGTTCCCGCCGGAAAAGATGACTCTGGATAGGATGATAGAATTAGACTCCCTGGATTCTGTGACAGCAGAAATGATCCGCATCATTGCAGCCTGCCGGATCAACGTCCTGGTGTCAGGCGGCACAGGCAGCGGCAAGACAACCATGCTGAACTGCCTGACACGGCACATCGGCCGTCGTGAACGCATCGTCACCTGTGAGGATGCGGCAGAACTGCAGCTCCAGCAGCCCCATGTCCTGCGCCTTGAAACGCGTACAGCCAATATTGAAGGCGGCGGCGCCGTCGTCATGCGCGAACTTGTCAAGAACAGCCTGCGTATGCGCCCAGACCGCATCATCGTCGGTGAGGTGCGCGGCGCGGAAGCTTTCGATCTTTTATCGGCCATGAGTACCGGTCACGACGGGTCCATGGGCACCATCCACGCCAATACACCCAGAGACGCTCTCGCGCGCCTTGAAAATATGATTGCCATGGCAGGATTAAACCTTCCGTTGCTATCCGTGCGCCAGCAAATTTGCTCTGCGGTGAATGTTATTATCCATGTGCAGCGTATCAGGGACGGATCCCGCAAAGTCGTCAGCATCTCCGAAGTGACTGGGATGGAAGGAGATGTCATTTCGCTGCAGGAACTGGTGACATATCAGTACACAGGTAAAGTTGAGAACGACAGGTCAATAGGCATTTTCAAGACATCGAAACTGCGCCCGCGCTTTTTTGAAAAGCTATGCGAATACAATCTTGAAGAAAAATTTGTTGGCCTCATGGAGAAAACTTAACAGTGGACAAAATTGACATAATTTTTAATTATTGCTATACTATACTGATGTGTATGCGAAAAGGACCGGCGCATGGACAACGAGCTTAAAGATTCATTTAATCCTGCTGCCTCAACAAGAGAAATAGAGTCGTTCGTCGCCGATGCTGCCGGCGGTGATTATAAGGCCGTTATAACTTTTTTAGAAAAATACAGTGCAGATATCGATAAAAGGAGCGAAGAAGGCTGGTCTGCATTGCGCTATGCCGCGCGCTATGGTCACAGAAGAGTTGTAAAAGCCCTGCTGGAGAAAGGCGCCTCTGTCGATCTCAATGACCGTGATCAGATGACAGCCCTGCTCTATGCCGCACGCTATGGCCACACAGATGTTGCAGAATTATTGCTAGAGAAAAATGCGGATATCAACAGGAAAAACAAGGCTGGCTGGACCCCCCTGATGTGGGCAGTAAAAAACGGTCACAAAGAGATGGTGGAACTGCTGCTGAAAAAGGGCGCGCTTCTTGACCAGAAGAATGAAGACGGATCAACAGCCCTAATCCTGGCCGCATGGAACAGACATAAAGACATCGCCGAGATGTTATTAAAAAAANNAATGACCCGGCAACAATTCAATTACTGGAAGAATGGATCGAAACAAAAAAGCAATCCCCCCTCTCCCCGCAAAAAACAAACCCGTTTTAAAAGGGTGTGAAAACTTAAAGGCTTAAAACCTTGTATAAAACTCCTTAACCACCCTCACGAATGAAAACACAAAAATCATATTCAATATCCGGGATAATACTATTTCTGCTCAGTTTTCTATATCTGTGCGTGGAGCTTGTATTCAACAGACGTTTGCTGGACATATCTTCTTCCGTAAGATCTGATCCTCAACAGGTGGATCATCTACAGTATTTCGGGCGGGCCGCTTCCGGACTGGGCTTTACCCTGCTGGTGCTCGGCATCTTTCAGCAATTCGGATTCAAGATAACCGGGTGGAAGCAATGGACTATTTTTTCCGTCATTGCCCTTATGTGCCTTATGCCCTTTATCATGACTTTCGGGCAAACCTTCCTTGAAACTCTCGCCGGAGAAGATCACGCCCAGAATGATGCCACCTATACAACTGGAATTGCGTGGGGCGCGCTGTCGTTCGTTGGCCTCAATATCGTATCGGTCAGTAGAGGCACAAAACCCTTTGCCGTTGCTCTTGGTATCATAATACTCGCCTGGCCGGCCATGTTCTATGGGCAGAAGCTTGCTGTTGAACGTTTCATCATTTCGCCTACAACAGTCGAGGACCGGCTGAATGCCCATTATATNNGATGCAAATGGAGTGGAAACAGATGTGGAGAAACACTCGACCCGGGCTATCATGGGATCGCTCTTTATGCTGAATACCACTGCCGTTTTTAACGGGCTCAGCATTTCGAAGGATCAGATTATCGACTCAATCGCCGCGCGGGATATGTGGTTCTCAACCGGAGAATATTATCAGCGCTACCTGCAGGAAGTGGCCGACAAGCGCGAGCAGTATGAGCAGTATCTTAACGACACATATTATTCGCCTTACAAGCAGGCTTCAGACCTCTACCTGAAGGCCTATAATAACGCGGTCAATCTCAGCGCACAGGCCTCGCAGCCGGAGCATCTGCAGAGGATTGCAGAAGATGCCTCCCGCCAGGTCGAGGATGGCATAGAGCAAAGCTGGCAGCATTATTTAAGAGCTATAGCCACCTATCACGATATTGTGCTCTCGCAAGTGGGGCAAGCCGCGGTAAAGGGGCAGAATGTTTATGCCAAGATCTGCAATGGTCACGAGGCGGCCTGTGCCCGCATTCTCAGCAAAGAGTACAACGGCATGAGCGCCGATGGAGCCTTCACGCAGGCGCAGCAGCGGGCCCAGACAACCGCAGATCAAAAATTTTACGAACAGACAGGATATCCGCCCAACATCAAAAGCAAGGATGATTTCCTGCAAAATCCGAAAACGCAAAGCGAGATCCGTTCAAACATAGAAAAGAAGATTCAGGAACAAATTCCAGACTATACACTGCCGCCTCAATGGCAATATGACAGCTCTACTTTCAAAAATGAATTGCTGCATTTGCTGCAACAGGAAGCGCAAAGCAAAACATCTATGGCATCAGCCGAGATACAGAAAGCGTGGCATGACAAAGCAATGGAAGAGTTTAAAATCGACATAGACCCCGGTTTAAGCCGGGAGGAATTCTTCAAGCGCCTGGGCGGCGATCCCCTGCCCCCGCTCAAGGATCTGACCGTTTCCGAAGATGAATTCCGCGAAAAATATATCATACCCGCCAACAGAAAAGTTGCAGACAAAGCCCTGGAACAGATCAAGGATGAAGCCCCCTCCTATGCCAACGACCAGAACCTCGCCGAACAGGGTAAGGATTACATCCGCGTGCTTTATATTCCGGCCATCGCACTTTGCCTTTCGGTGATCATCGTGATGGTGACACTTGGCAGATACGCCGTTGCCTTAGCCGTGAAAATGCTGGGAAAAACACATCTGTTCAAATCCATGACAAAGATCGAGCAGAGCTTTGTCAGGCCGATTTTCTGGGCTGCTTTCCTGGCACTGGTGCTGACGCTTCCTTACCGCTGGCCAAACCCCTATACATCAGGCGCCGCCTATCAGAAATACTATTCACTGGCGCATGAAAAATACCCGGCAACGGCCCAGCTGCTCGACTGGGTCGTCCATATGCAACCCATCATATACAGAGTGGGATCGCATATGCCGGAGGCGCTATACACACTGCCGGAAAAGCTTGAGCCTTCGCGGAAACTTTAATCAAAAATGATAGCTGGCATTCTCTTTCAGGTGCCGGGGTGGCGCTTGGGTACAAAGCTTTTACGCACCGGCGGAACATCATAGCTCTTGCCGGGAACAAAGCCTTTGCCGCTTGTAATAACAGGACCGTCCCCCAGCTTCTCGAGATCAGCAATCAGAGCGTCCGCTTCGCTGCCTTTGAATACGGATTTGTTGCCTACGCTCAGCGTAAATTCGCGGGCGAAGTAGCTGCGCTTCTCTTCGTTAGCCAAAGAATTTTTTGTCAGGGTGAGAAGTTTCTGCATCTGCTCTTTTTTATCAGGATCCGGAAACGGCGTCTTATCGAGGTTTTCATCCGCCCATGCCACGAATTTAGAAAATTCTTCCAGCTGGTTATGATCCAGGCTCGCGTTATGACGCTCAAGAATATCCATCAACGGCTTTATTTCCTTTGGCGTCTCGTGACGGCTGACAGCCTCGGCAAATTCTTTCTTTAAAAAGATGCGTACTTGATAGGGGCGTTCTTCGCTCATTTTTTTCTCACTGAAAAGTTACTTGGATACATNNGAAGTATACTTTTGGAACTATTGGCTGCTTTGTTCGCTCTTCCACAGCTGCTGAAGCTGCGACGGGTACAAATCCTGGTTAGTCGGCGGATCCATGGCGTCACGCAGGTTTGCTAATTTTACAAGGTAGCATGCAATCGGATTCATATCAGAGCTGCACGTGTCAAGAAGCTTTAAGGTAGACGCGGGATATATCATCTGCCTCATATCATCAGAGGAAGCCCACGAAATACCGTAAGGAGATGTACTGGCTGATTTCTGGATGAGCTCCTGCGGCACTTCCATGTCTCCCAGATATTGCTGATTGAAGGCAATCGCTCCCGCCTGCGGCTTCAACAGCACACCAGGAGCTGAACCCTGCTGACTTTGCACCTGCTTCGTATAAACTTCGTGAACACCAAGAAAATTGCCAAAGCGAAGGCTGCCTGCCGCCCATATGTTTGTGCAACTGCTGGCGCAGAAACATCCGAACCCCTGACAAATCATTTTTTTTTCCGAACCGCTTCTCAAGCCTATTGAAATATTCTGACCATCGGAAACAAAGCCGCCGGGGAAGACCTCAATCCTGCCAAAATTCTCCGCAATATGCTGCGGCAAGGAAGGCGCCACTGTAATCAAATGGTATTTCCTGACCATTTCCCCAATGACAATAGCCGCATTGAAGTCTCCGCCCGGAGAAGCAATAATAACCGTCGTGAGGAATGGATGATACGTCTGCAGAACCTTTAGAAAATAAGCTTCGTCTGAAGCAACAATATGGCCGTACATAAAAATAGTGCGGCAGGTCGTTGGTGTTGGCTTGCGTCCGGACGGGAAGCTTTGCTTGAGCGTATTATCATCAAACCGCTCCTCGACATCATTCCATGTATCAACGCATGCTATAGTGGCCGCATGGGCTGCTGGCGCGTGAAAAGTGCAAATAAATAGCATGGCTGCCAATGCACTCAATATCCTCAACCACCTTGATTGACCATCCGGTATCATCTATTTTTGCTATCCCTATTTGCAGCCATTACCCATTTAGATATGCCACAGCCTGCAATCAGCCCGCTATATATTCTAATTATACGTAACAAAAGATTAAAGCACCCATAAAAGTACGTAGAGATATATTTTGTATCTCACTGATTAATAAATAATATTTCATTTAAAATCAGTGCATTACACTAAAAACAAAAACTAATTTATTAAATTATTTTTCAGACCATTTTATAACCATAAAAACTATTGATCTTTAGTCTCAAGGCAGGCAATATCGGCGGGATTTTATGGAGAGAAATAATATGAGCGTCCCCAAAAACACGGCTGCCGAACAGCTCGTTTCCTACCCTGAAGAAACACACGGCTCCAATTTTTTTGACAGCGACGTCAACCTGCAGCGTCTCCTTAAAAATATTGCGCCGAAGATGCTCAAAGAACATCATGACAGGCTGAGTGATTTTGGCGCCTGGGTCGGCGGNNCATGGTGAAAAAGAAAGCCATGTGGTCTTCAACCCCGCCTATGAACAGCTCCACCGCGAGGCCTATGAGCGTGGTATTATCGGGCTCGCCTTTCAGGAGAAAAATCCTGCACCTCACCTGCTCTCTTTCACCATGGGTTATATGGCGGCCCAGACGGACATTTCCATTTTCTGCCCTGTGACAATGACGGGCGCGGTCGCTTATGTGCTGAAGCACTATGCACCCGCCGATGTGCGCGACGAATACCTGCATGAACTGACCCGCATGGACGGTCAGGCCAAAACTGGCGGCACCTGGTGCACCGAGCTGCATGGCGGCTCTGATATTGGCGCAACCACCACACGCGCCGTTAAAGAAGGCGACAAAATAAAGCTGTATGGGCTGAAATGGTTTACGAGCAATGCCAATTCCGGTCTGGCACTGGCAACAGCCCGCCCTGAAGGCGCGCCGGAAGGCAGCAAAGGACTTGGCCTCTATCTGGTACCGAGTCACCTGAAGGACGGCACTCCCAACCATTACAGCATCCGCCGCCTGAAAGACAAGTTGGGAACAAAGGCGCTTGCCACCGGCGAAATCGACCTTGAAGGCGCCGAAGTGATTGAAGTGGCGCCGCCGCCCATGGGCCTGAAAATCATGATGCAGGCACTCGCATACAGCCGCATCCACAACGCCATGGGCGGTGCCGGCGTGCAGCGCCGCGCTTTTCTCGAAGCCGCCAGCTGGGCTTCGCACCGCATTGCTTTCGGCAAACCCATCATCGAATACCCGATGGTACAGAACGAACTGATGGACCTGATGGTGCGCGGTGAAGCCTCCACCGCCCTTGCATTCGAGGCCGCAAAGGTTTTTGATGAAGCTCTTGCTGATGATAGTAAAAGCACCTGGCTGCGCGTGACAACAGCGCTTGCCAAATACCGCACCGCCGAAGACGGCGTGCAGTCCGCCAAAAAAGCTGTCGAGATTATCGGCGGCAACGGCTATACGGAAGAATTTCCTTCCGCACGCCAGTATCGCGACTCCCTTGTGCTCGCTGTCTGGGAAGGCCCCGCCAATATACAGGCGCTGGAACTGATGCGCATGGTAGCAGGGAAAGAACCGGGCGACAGAATTTTTGTTGAAAAAATCCGCAGCATCTCAGATGCATTGCCCCCTGCCCTTGCCCATGAAAAAGAATTGCTCGACAAGGGGCTGAAGCAGGCAGAAAACGCACTCGCCTATCTCCGCCAGAATCCTCTTGAAGCCGAAAAGTATGCGCGCAAATTGATGGATCATATGGCCGATGTTCTCTCCGGCGCCCTGCTGGCAGAAGAAGCGGCGCATGACCTCAAGCATGGCGACGCCCGCAAAGCCATTGTTGCAAGGAAGTGCCTCGAAAAATATTTTGGCCCGCATGAACTGGAGATTGGCAACATTACCGATCCGGCACTCACAAACTTCAAAGAGATTGTGGGCTATGGTGTTATCGCACCCGCCAAAGCTGGTTATGCTGTACCCATTTCTCACACCAAACANNTTTTGACATAAAAATATATTTATGTTTAATTCATATGGCAAAAATTGGATGCGCTTGGAATGACCACAGAACAAAAAAAATTGATCGCCCCCGACGCCCTCATTGAGGCTGCGGCAAAGAACAATATTGAAGCAGCAAAATCCCTGCTGCTTCAAGGCGTGAATCTGAATGAAAGAGATGGCAGAGGTAATACTGCATTAGTTGAAGCAGCCGCGCAGGGCAATACAGAAATGGCGCGCCTGCTTCTCGACAATAAAGCTGACATCAATATGAAGGGCATTATTGGTTCTGCGCTCATCACCGCTGCAACATATGGCCATACCGAAACCGTTCAGCTGCTTCTTGACCGGAATGCCGAGGTGGATAAAAAAGGTGATGCAGGCTACACAGCGCTGATGTCTGCTGCATTAAACGGATATACGGACATCGTACGCCTGCTTCTCGATAAAGGCGCTCATGTTGATGAAACGAGTACTATAGGCAGCACGGCGCTGAATTTAGCGGCGCAGGAAGGCCGCACGGAAACTGTCAAGCTGCTTCTCGAGCGTAAGGCTGACGTCAACATTGAAAGCAACGCTGGTACAACGGCACTATACAGCGCAGCATTTTATAGTCACCCCGAAATTGTGCGCCTGCTGCTCGATAACAAGGCTGATGTCGATCATAAAGACAAGCAGGGGAATACTGTGCTGATTTCCGCAGCATCAAAAGGCCGCACTGAAATAGTGGAACTGCTGCTTGATTACGACGCCGATATTGACGCCGTAAATAATGCTGGCAACACTGCGCTAAACTTGGCCAGCACGGACGGATATACTGAAACGGTCCGGCTGCTGCTTGACAGAGAGGCTGATGCCGGCATCAAAAACAACAAAGGTGAAACAGCGCTGATCAATGCATCCTTTTACAATCATGTGGATGTTGTAAGCCTTATTCTAACCAAGGATATCATTCTCGATGATTGCGACAACTCCGGCAATACAGCATTGATACGCGCGGCGTCCCGCGGCAATAACGATATTGTACGCCTGCTGCTCGACAAAGGAGCCGCCCCCGATATAAGAAATAACGATGGTGAAACAGCTATTGATGCAGCAACAATCCGCTATATCAAAGAAACAGCCAAGATAATACAGGCTGCGATTGATGACCTCCTCGCCAAAGAAAAGGAAGTACATCGCTCCATGGTCGATGAAAAGCTGCAGCGCCTAAAGAAAATTGCGCCGAAACTCAAATTAAAGGCCGGTCCGGCGCTCTAACTGAAACGCAACCTTCTTTATTAAGTCAGACCTAATAAAAGCACCCAAAAGCGGAAGTGGAGTGCCGGTGATTAACCGGCAGCTCCTACACGACCTTTTTCCTTGCGGCCACGCGGTTCAGCCTTAGGAGCTTCAATCGCGGTGACAACGTTCTCGCCTTCAACGGCAACCGGGTTCCTGGCTGCATTGGCAGCAAGAGCTGTTGCATCGCGTTCAGCAGCAAAGCGCTTCAGCCTGTGGACGAAAGCACCCGTACCCGCCGGTATCAGACGACCGACGATGACGTTTTCTTTCAGACCGATCAGCTTGTCGACCTTGCCGTTGATCGCCGCTTCCGTCAGAACCCGGGTTGTTTCCTGGAACGACGCGGCAGAGATGAAAGAACGTGTCTGCAGACTTGCCTTGGTGATACCCTGGAGCAGCGGCGCGCCTTTCGCCGGGCGTTTG
>PLXM01000233.1 GCA_003153235.1 Rhodospirillales bacterium | reverse complement strand
CGCCTGCAGGTCGAACACCCGATCACGGAAATGATTACCGGGATCGATCTCGTACGCGAACAGATTATGGTCGCGGCAGGCCGGAAACTGCCCTTTAAGCAGGAAGACATCACGTTCTCCGGCCACGCCTTTGAATGCCGGATCAATGCCGAGCATCCGGACACCTTCATCCCCTCGCCGGGCAAGATTACGCGCTTTCACGCGCCGGGAGGCCTCGGCGTGCGCGTCGACAGCGCGCTGTATGACGGCTATACCGTGCCTTCCTCCTACGACAGCCTTGTGGCCAAGATCATTGTCCACGCCAAAACGCGTGAAGAGGGGATGATGCGCATGGAGCGCGCGCTGGAGGAAACTGTCATCGAGGGCATCGACACCAATATCAAACTTCACTTGCGGATTCTACAGGAACCGGAGTTCCGCGCCGGTCAATTTAACATCCACTGGCTGGAAAAACTCCTTGCCGGTAAAAAAGAAGAAAGCAAAAAGGTAGCATCATGAAAAAACCAATCGCATCCGTAATGAAAAAAATAATCTCTCTTATCTTCGCATTCGTTCTCTTCACGGCAACACAAGCGCCGGCGGCAGATCAAACTCCCGCAGCAGCGCCAGCAGCAGCCGGTTCCACAGCCGAAAAGTACACGTATGATCCGCTGCATACACAGGTCCTGTTCTCGGTCAATCACATGGGCTTCACCAATAGCCACGGCCGCTTCAACAAGTTCGAAGGCAGCTTTATACTGGATGAAAAGAACCCTGAAGCCTCCAGCGCCGATATTTCCATCGACGTCAGCAGCCTCGACATGGCCGACGCAACATGGAACGAGCATGTGGGTGAAAAATTTCTTGAACCCGCAAAATTCCCGAAGATCTCCTTCAAGAGCACCAAGATCAAGCGTACCGGCGACAAGACCGCAACGATGACAGGCGACCTTACTCTTCACGGCATCACTAAATCCGTTACGCTCAATGTCGTTCTCAATAAGGTCGGACAAAACCCGATGATGCAGACCCAGAAGGATGCGGGCTTCGCCATCACGGGCACGATCAAGCGCTCCGACTTCGGCATATCGGCCTTTATACCCGTCGTGAGTGATGATGTTTCCCTTGATATCGAAGTGGACGGCCAGCACCCTAACTACGACAGCAAGACCAATAAATAACGGAGCTGTTTATGCAGTTTAAAAACACCGAAACGCAATACGGCGCCGTCACCAAAACATTCCACTGGACAATCGCCGTTCTTGTCCTCTGCCTGCTGGCTGTCGGGCTGACGATGGACGACCTGCCACTCGGCGCATTCAAGCTGACTGTGTATAACCTGCATAAATCCTTCGGCATTACTGTTCTGGCGCTGATGATCTGCCGCATCTGCTGGCATATCTATAACCACCGACCCAATGCCGTTGATACGCTGCAGCGCTGGGAAAAAATAGCTTCATCGGCCGTTCACTACGCACTCTATGTCCTGCTGATCGCCATGCCTATTACAGGCTGGCTGTTTTCTTCTGCCGCCGGGCGTACGGTGCATGTCTTCGGGCTGATCACCCTGCCGGATCTGGTGATCGTCGATAAAGCCGTGGCAAAAAACTTCCGCGAACTGCACGGGGATATAGGCACGCTGATTATGATCGTGGTCGGCCTTCATATCGGCGCCGCGCTTCGGCACCACTTCATACAGAAGGATAGTGTTTTGAAACGCATGCTGCCCGCGATATCGTTTCTGGCGTTGCTGCTGTTTGCGACTCCCGCATCGGCCGATGTGCAGCCCCCGGCGCAGGCCGGCGTGAAACAATGGAGCATGATCCACGAGAAAAGCAGCATCTCTTTCCGCCCCAAGCAGATGAACGAAGAGTTCAAGGGCACGTTCGACACGTTCGCAGCCAGCATCTCCTTTGACCCGGACGATCTCGCCCACAGCAAAGCCGTGATCGATATCCAGCTCGGCACGGCGCACACAGGCGCGCCGGACCGCGACGAGAACCTGAAGGGCGCTGACTGGTTCAACGTCGCGCAGTTTCCCGATGCCAAATTTGAGACAACCTCTTTCCGCCGTGCGGACCAGAACGTCAAACTTAAGCCGGGTGAAGGTCTGTATGTGGCTGAAGGCACACTGACCATCAAGAATATTTCGCTGCCGGTAACGCTGCCCTTTTCGCTGATGATCAGCACGGACGCCACCGGTAAAGAGACGGCGACAATGGCAGGCTCTGTGACACTCGACCGCTCCAAGTTCCAGGTCGGCACGGGACAGTGGGTCGATACCAGTATTATTGCAAATGACGTGCCGGTCGATGTCCAGGTCGTCGCCATTTCGCACAAGACTGGGAAATAAGCCTCTACTGTCATCCCCCTGTTTTAGCTATATAACTTTCCGCGCAGCTGCGCTAAAATCGTCATATGAGGACGCTTTATCATCTGTGGCTGCATCCTTTCTCACGGAAAGTGCGCATTGCCCTTGCTGAAAAAAAGCTCGAATTCGAGCTGAAGATTGAAAAGACGTGGGAACGCCGCACGGAGTTCCTCGCCATCAACCCTGCGGGCGATGTGCCGGTACTGGTCGAGCCGGATGGCACGATCCTGACGGACAGTCAGGTCATCTCCGAGTACCTTAATGAAGTTTATAACACCGTCGACCTGCTGGGTCGTAATCCGCTGCAGCGCGCCGAGACGCGCCGCCTCGTCGCCTGGTTTGACCAGAAGTTCAACGCCGAGGTGACGGAAAACCTCGTCGGCGAGAAAATGATGAAGCGCCTGCTGAAGCAGGGTGAGCCTAACGGCCCCTCCATCCGCGCCGGTCACGCCAACATCCACTACCATCTGGATTACATCGGCTTCCTCACCGAGCGCCGCCGCTGGCTCGCCGGTGAAAATATTTCTCTCGCCGATATCGCCGCCGCCTCGCACCTCTCCACCATCGACTATATCGGTGATGTGCCGTGGGAAGAGCATAAGGCCGCCAAGGACTGGTATGTCCGCATCAAGTCGCGTCCGAGCTTCAAGCCGCTACTTGAAGACATCATCCCCGGATTCTCGCCGCCAAGCCACTATCAGAACCTTGACTTTTAAAAGGACAAGGCCTGATGACCTCCACGCATCCCCTCGTAGAACCTATTGCGCATGATAAAAAATTGTTTTGCTTCGGTTTCGGCTATACGGCCGGATTCCTCGGCGAGAAACTGATGACACACGGCTGGAAAGTTTCCGGCACCACCACCAGCGCAAAGAAACGCAACTTCCTCAAGAAAAACGGCGTTGACGCCTGGATTTTCGACCGCACGCACAGCATCCCCGATCCTTTCAATACATTCGCGGATGTGACGCACGTACTGCTGTCCGTGCCGCCTGATGGTGACGGCGATCCCGCATTCAACGTGCATGGCGCTGATCTCGCCGCGCTGAAAAAACTTGAATGGGTGGGATATCTCTCCACCACCGCCGTCTACGGCAACCAAAACGGCAACTGGGTGGATGAAAATACGCCGCCAGCGCCTTCCAGCCGCCGCGGCAGCCTGCGTGTAAAAGCCGAGGAGCAATGGCAGTCTCTCTGCCTTAACGAAGGCCTGCCGCTGCATATCTTCCGCCTTGCCGGCATTTACGGCCCCAACCGCAGCGCGCTTGATGCGGTGCGCTCCGGCACGGCGACCTGCATCGACAAGCCGGGCCATATTTTCAACCGCATCCACGTGGAAGATATCGTGCAGGTGCTCATCGCCTCGATGAACAAGCCGCATCCCGGCAGCATTTATAATCTGGCTGACGATATGCCTTCCCCTAGTTATGAAGTGATCCGCTTCGCCTGCAACCTGATCGGCCTCGAATCGCCGCCACTAATTCCCTTCGAGAGCGCGGAGATGGCCCCCATCGTGCGCAGTTTTTATAAAGATAACAAACGCATCCATAACGACGCCATCAAGAATGAGCTTGGCGTGCAGCTGACTTATCCGGACTACCACAGCGGTCTCAAATCATGCCTTGAAGTGGAACAGGAAACCTCGGAACTGCTGAAATTTACCGCCGAAGAAGAAGCTTCCGAATAGGACGTCAAAACTACCTTTTTTTACCTGAAAATAGGCGACGATTCTCATAAAAAAAACCGCTTTACTGCTTAATCCCATCTGTATTATATGGATGATAATTTGATTCTTTTCGCATATTTAGCAATATTGTTACAAAATATAATAACAATGTGTATTTAAATTGCGAAAAAAAACAAGTTGACGTAATTATCCTTGATCAAATAAGGATATATGGATACTATTACGTAAATATTTGACGACCAAAAAAACAAAAAAAGACTTAAAACCCCCCGAGGAGGATACGCCCAATGATGGACGAAGACAATTTCACCGGACCCAAGTTCCTGCTGGATGCTGTAACCAAGAGACAATATGTATTGCAGTTCAAGGACGGTAACATCGTGCCGCCGCTGCGTATTTTTCCGTCCGGAGAAAAACTCAAGGTGGGTGAAACTGTATATGCCCTTGATGACGATCAGGTCACCAACAAGAGCAACGGTCCGGGCTGGATCACGACCGACGCTTACCAGATCACTGCCGAACCAACGGATGCTTACGGCGAACACTATGATATCCGTCTCGCCACCGTCACCTTCCAATTGAGAAAAACAGCGGATGGCCGCGTTACCGCCGACCTGATGCCGGAATCGAAAACAGACCTTATCGACGAAGGGTTTGATAAAACTTTTCCGCAGAGCTTTAGCAGAATTGATGTGCCTGCTGCAGGCGGCGGCTACAACCTATGCCTGCCTCCACACCAGCCTGGTCAGGCTGTCACGGCGCGCGCGTCATTTAAAGCGCCTGTGCCACCAAAGCAACAATTCAACCCGCCCGCGGCTCCGCCAGTCAAGAAGAATTACAAGATTCCCGATGCCAAACTCGAAGACGCACTGGCGAAATTCGGTCGTGACCTGACGGCGGAAGCCCGTGCAGGCACGCTGGACCCTGTTGTCGGACGTGATGAAGATGCCGACCAAGCACTGCAAGTTCTCAATCGCCGCAAGCAATCAAGCCTGTGCTTCACGGGCGAGGCTGGTACGGGCAAAACCTCTATGTTCTATGCTGTCGCACAGCGTATTGTTGATGATTCAGCCAACCTGCCGGAAGGTCTCAGAGATGCACGCGTCATCCAGCTTGACCTGCAGGGCATGAATGCCGGCGCATCGCTGCGCGGTCAGTTCGAAGAAAAACTGAAGCCGATCGTTGACGGTCTTGCCGAGCGCAATGGCATGATCAACGGCAAAAAAATCATCATTGCCATCGATGAACTGCCAACACAACTCTCCGCCGGCGCAGCGCAGGGCACGGATAATGCCGGCGCCATGATGAAACCCTTCCTCACGACGCAGGGCGTTTCCGTCATGGGCACGACCACCGATGAAGAGTACAAGAAAAACATCGAAAAAGACCCGGCTCTTGTCAGACGTTTCGAGAAGCTGCGCCTTGACCCGCCGAATGAAGAAACGACAAAGGCCATCATGAGAAAGCTGTGGCCGCTGACCAAGGGGCACAACCACCTGACGGAAGACCTGACGGAAGATGACCTGAACTATCTGGTCACGATGTGCAAACGCTACGCACCAAACGAGTTCTCGCCCAGCAAGGAAGAAAAAGCCATGATGATGGCCGCTTCCAGCGCGGAATTTAATCACCGCGACGCCATCACACGCGAAGACATCATCGCCGCTGTGGCGAAAATGTCCGGCCTGAAAGCGGACTTCCTTGCGCAAAGCGACGGTCAGCGCTTCCTGAAACTGGAAGAAGAGCTGCCGAAAGAAGTTATGGGACAACCCGGTCTGATCCGTATAACGGACGGTCTGATCGGCTCGCGTTCCGGCCTCAACGACCCGAACCAGCCCTGGGGCTGCTTCGTGCTGCAGGGACCGACGGGAACCGGTAAAACAGAAACTTGCAAAGCCCTTGCGCGTTACCTGTTCGGCGATGAAAAATCCCTTATCAAGCTTGATATGGCCGACTATCAGCAGGAGTTCGACGTCAGCAAACTGACCGGCGCGCCTCCGGGCTACGTCGGCTTCGAAGACGCTGAACCGGCCCTGACGGAACGCATCCGCCAGCGTCCCTACAGCATTCTTCTGCTCGATGAAATCGAAAAGGCCCACCCGAAGGTGTTTGACAAGTTTCTGTCGATCCTGAACGACGGAAAAATGGTCGACAACCACGGCAAAACCGTTCTCTTCAATAATGTTATCGTCGTCATGACGACCAACGCCGGCGCAAACAAAGTGCAGGACCTTCTCGACAAGAAGGACGGCATGAGCTTTGACACCGACACGGAAACCACGGATGCCAAACTGCAGGAGAAGATGGAAAAAATCTACTCCGAGGCTGTCAAGGCAGGCACTCCCAATTTCGGCCCCTTCCGTCCGGAAATGATCAACCGGATCGAGGAACTGGGTGGTTTCATCACCTTCATGCCGCTGGCCCGCGATGTTGTCGCCAATATCGCCAAGCGCCAGATCGAGCTGGTTGGCCAGCGTCTGAGCAACACCGACGGCAGCAACCTGCCGGGTGTAACCCTTGAAGTGTCCAAAGAAGTGATGGACCAGCTCGCCAAGGAAGGCTACAACCCCGCCATGGGTGCGCGCCCCCTACGTAAGGTGGTGCGCGAGAAAGTAGCCAACCCGCTCGGCAAATGGGTCATGCTCCACAGGGAAGAGATCGAAGCGTTCGTGAAGAAGGAAGGCAAAGCCACCCTCGTCATCGACTCGATAGACAACTTTGCTCCCAAGATGGTCAAGACGGCTCCTGCCAATGACAACAAGGCAGCTGCCAAGGCACCGGTACGGAAAGCTGCTGCGACGCGCAAGAAAAAACCGGCAGCGTCAGGCCCGACCTAGACATCAACAGAATACCTCCTATACTTGAAGAGGGACCCCTTAAAAGGTCCCTCTTTTTTATTTCTCCGCGATAAAAAGCAGGTTCTCTTTCAATGATGATGAAAAAACTGTCCCTGTCGATCTTGCGACTGCGTGATTTCCGGATCCTGCTGTTCACGCGCATTTGTGTCATCATGGCGCTGCAGGCTCAGGCGGTGATCGTCGGCTGGCAGGTCTATTCCCTGACGAAAGACCCTTTTCTGCTCGGCCTTACAGGGCTGACGGAAGCGCTGCCGGCGCTGGCGGGTGCGCTGTTTGCAGGACATATCGTCGACACGGGCCACCCGCGGCGAATCTACGTCCTCTGCGTCGGCATGCTGGCGCTGAATATCTTCGGCTTGCTGACGGTGGCGGGCGGACTGATTGCTCTGCCGAAAGCTTCTATTATCATGTTCATTTTCATCGGCGTTTTTATTTCAGGTCTGACGCGCAGCTTTATCAGTCCGGCTACTTTTGCCCTGCGTTTGCGCATCGTGCCGCGTGCGGAAATACCCGCTGCGACGGCCTGGCTGAGTAGCGGCGCACAAACGGCATTTATCGGCGGGCCCGCACTGGCGGGACTTGTCTATGGCGGCTACGGCGCGCACGGCGCCTGGATGCTGCCGGCGCTGATGATCAGCATGGCATTTGTGCTGACGAACTTCCTGCACGTCAAACATGCGCCTCATACCGAAAAGCGTGAACCGACGCTGCAAAGCATAATAGCAGGCTGGTCTTTCATCCTGAAAACGCCAGTGCTGCTCTCACTAATGGCACTCGACATGTTCGCTGTGCTGTTCGGCGGCGCGGTGGCCATGCTGCCCGCCTATGCGGATCAGGTACTGCATGTCGGATCCGAGGGATTGGGCGCGCTGCGTGCCGCGCCGGCTCTAGGCGCGGTGACAACAGCGCTGTTTCTCGCCGTGAGTCCCATGAAACGCATCACGGCCCTGCGCATGCTCTGGGCAGTTGCAGGCTTCGGCCTGTGCATGGTCGGCTTTGGCCTCTCCACCTCTTTCTGGCTCTCCATGCTGCTATTGATTGCGAGCGGTACTTTTGACAGTGTGAGCATGCTGATCCGTTCCACGCTGATGCAGCTGCTGACACCAGACAACATGATGGGCCGCGTCTCCGCCATCAACAGCATGTTCATTATTTCCTCCAACGAAATAGGCGCTTTTGAATCAGGCACGGCAGCGCGGCTGCTGGGGCTGGTGCCGTCGGTTATTTTCGGCGGATGCATGACTCTGCTGATCGTCGCCGGAACAGCCTTTGCCTCGCCTAAGCTGCGCCGGACGGTTGTCGAGGCCGATGGCCGCCAAAACTGATTTCAAGTATTGATTTTCTGAAAAACTTATACGCAAATAAACTTCTGTTTTCACCGCACCTCCTTTAAGCTGGAGGCAAAGGGGATTTGCACCGATGACAGCTACCATTAAAAAACGCAGCTTCCGCGGAGAACGGGGGAACGTCCTGTTCATGATACTGCTGGCGATTGTCGTTCTTGGCGCCCTAACGATGGCGATATCGCAGAATTCGACGGAGCAGTCCGACGTTATCCCGCGGCAGACGCAGGACGACCAGATCAACCGCATGCTGACCTATGCGAGCGCGCTTGGCAGCGCTTTGCAGCAGATGGTCGTCAGCGGCGAGAACCCCCTTACCCTTTACAGCAGCCTGTCTTTGCTGAAACCGGGCGACGCGGGGTTCGAGACATCGCCAAATAATCTCAAGATTTACCACCCGCTCGGCGGCGGCATCACCTACCAGTCCGCCAGCTCTCCGGATACTAATGCCATCGCGACAAACTTCAACATCAATGCCGGTTCCATCATCACTGGCGTCGGGGCTACGAACACCATCGGCGATATCGTATTCGTCGCCACCGTGTCCTCGGCAGCCTACTGCGCGCGCATCAACCAGATCCTCTATAACTCGGCGGCCGTGCCGACAATGAACAGCGCAACGTTCACATCGCTTTTCACCAATAACACGACGGTGACGGTGAACGGCGGAAACTGCGCCTCCTGCGTCAACATGAAACAGTACTGCGTCACCAACGGTTCCGGCGCATGGGGCTTTTATGCCGCTCTGCTTCCGGGATAGTCTGGCGTGAAGCAACCTTAGCGTTTTTCGAACTTGAAGGGCTTTGACAACTCGTCGAGGCTCCGGCTTTTGCCGCCGATTTTCTCTGCAGCGCTGCTATAAAATCCGGCGTGCCAGACGCGGTCATTTATGTCGCCATCGCTGATCTGCCAGGCATAGCGCGCCAGATCTTTCTTTTTGAACACCTTTGCCGAGGACGTTTCGCTGCCGGAAGCGTCTTTTTCGACAGTGCGCAGGACGGCCTTCCGGCCGGTCAGGCGGTTGCCTTCGAAATCAAAGGTGTTCGTCTGGCGCAAAACTTCGTAGCCTTCATCAGCAGGCGCTTTCTTGAAGTCCATGAGCGCGGCCAGCGCCTTTTCATACGGCTCCGCTTCGATGACAGGCAATTGGCGCAGTCTAGCGATTTTCTTTTTAAGAGCCGCCTCGTTGAACATCATTGTGGCTGTGCCCATAGAACCTTCCGTCCAGTTCTTGCCCAAATGCAGAGGGCCGATGTTCAGGTCAACGCCCTTTTTGGAGTTGTGCTCATAGCTCTCTACAACCTGCACGCCCCACGCGGAGGTTTTCGGGTCTTTGGCGATGGAAAAAATGAAAGTCAGGGTTGTTTCGT
>PLXM01000187.1 GCA_003153235.1 Rhodospirillales bacterium | reverse complement strand
CCATGTCCTGTAATAAGCTGAAACATGAGCGCGATCTTTGCGGACAAAGAATAATGTAGCTACTGCAAGGGCCGGGAAGACAACCGCAGTTTCCTTGCACCCGAGCGCCAGTATGAAGAAGATAATTGCCTGATATATTTTTCGTGGTGTAAAGTCAGGCAGCGGCGCTGTCAGTCCCAGCAGGCAGAAGGTGGTCCAGAGCAGCTCAGGTGTCGAGGACATATAGGCAACGGCTTCTGAATGCAGCGGGTGCACAGCCCATAGCAATGCAGCGGCAAAGGCCACGCCTTTTTTAAACCCACCGCGAAAACCAAAGCGATAGAAGAGACAGCCGTTAAACGCCTGCAGGGCTATGTTGAGCGCATGGAAAGCGGCAGTCGAAGGTCCGAATACCTGATAAACAAAGAAGTGCAGCAGCATCGGGATGGGGCGATAAAAGCCCTGGTTCTGAACCCCCGATCCTGTAAAGTTCAGGCTTGTCAGAAGTTTCGGCAGGTCGTCCCAGTGCCTTAAAAAAGCGTTGTTGACGATAAGATATACATCGTCAAAGACGAACTCGTTCGGCCAGACGCTAGAGTATGCGAGCAGCACAGAAAAGAAAATGAGAATACGCTCCGGCCATGGAGAATAGGAGGCAGTAATTTCTGTCAGTTTTTTTTCTAAAGAAGAGAAACCCATGACCTCACTCTATCACAAAAATTTGTGCGTGAAGAGAGAGGTGGTGCCCCAGAGAAGATTTGAACCCCCACACTGTTACCAGGAATGACTTATAGTCTAGTTAGTTACCGGTATATTATGTTTTTAAGCTTGCAGAAAATAAAAAATATTGAAAAAGGCTGGTAGATTACTTCTACTTCGTCAGGCTGCAATTCGCTGGCAATGTTGATTTAGATTAGAGCCTCCTCTAATTTATGAGCTTGCCTAATAATATCAGCGTATATCCTTCTACAAAGGATATTTTTGGGGGCTCTCTGTACAATTTTGACTGTAACTCAAGCGCCTCATCCACTCTATAAAGAGTGACAGACTATATCTATTTTCTCCGAAAGTAAGGCCTGTTTTAAGGAACTTATGATTGAGTCAAAGTGTTTGCCAGAGCACCTCCGGAAAAAAGGAAAATTTGATGCGATTATCTGAATCTATCCGTTCCAATCTGGGAAAACTGTCAAACGTAAAAGTTCTTAGAAAGTATGCGGGGAAGCCTTTTTTAGCTTCTAATGAATGGCTTTGGAACCATTTGCCTTCTTCGATTACAACGGCCCGCCTAATGAGGCCCTATGGTGATTTTCTGCATATGTTAGTCAAAGTGCGGTCGGAACGGGGGCAATATTATGGCACCTACTTCTTTAGAAACCGTCCGGAACTTGAATTGATCCGCGCTCTTGCAAATCGCAGGCCCAACGGCGCCACGTTGAGAATTGCAGTGTTGGCATGCAGCAATGGGGCTGAGGTTTACTCAATTTTGTGGACAATCAGATCAGTCCGGCCTGATTTGAAAGTCGTAGTGCACGCAATGGATATTTCAAAGGATATTTTGGAAATCGCTAAAGAAGGACGTTATTCACTCAAATCTCCCGAACTAGTGGATTCACCGATTTTTGAACGCCTGACCGACGATGAAATGCGAGCGATGTTTGACAGAGAAGGGGACCAAGTAAGAATTAAAGCATGGATTAAGGAAGGTATTAGCTGGCAGGTTGCAGATGCAAGAGATCCGGAGATAACAAATTATTTGGGATGCCACGATATAGTGGTAGCGAACAAATTCCTGTTCCATATGACGCCGCCGGATGCAGAAAAATGTTTGCGCAATATAGAACATCTGGTTAACCCTGGCGGCTATCTTTTTGTTTCGGGAGTTGATCTGGACATTCGAACCAAGGTTGTACTTGATTTAGGCTGGAACCCCATTCAGGATTTACTCGAAGAAATGCACAATGGCGACTCCCTGGTGAGACGAGATTGGCCTTGGAAATATTGGGGGCTTGAGCCATTCACTAAAAAAATGTCCGATTGGAATGTTCGTTACGCCTCGGTTTTTCAGCTGAACCCGGAAAACTACCAATCAAACTAGAATTCCTAAATGGGGGTTGATCGGTTTAAAGTATCGTTTAAGTCATGCTGTATGTTATCTTACCAGACGTTCCATTGACACATAATTGCAGGCATCTGATTTAGCCGCACCTTATATCTTCAGTCCGGCGAGGCATTCACTTATGTCTGGCAATTATGTCTGATCATGTGGATACCTCATAGCTTTTTTGAAAAAACATACGCGGCGGCAGTCTTAAATGGCAGAATTTTAATTCCCGCGTCTGTGACACTGCGCAATGTTTTCTCAATCATCGCGGGTGTCGCGCCATAAGGTGAGGGTCTTTCAGCCACATCATGCGTGAGAAAGACGATCCAGCCATTGTGCGCTTTGGCTTCTGTGATGATCCGCACAAGATCTAGCCTTGATATATGCCTATTCTCAAGGCTCGTAATGTTGATATGTGCCCGGTCTACCGTTCCTGAATTGACCGCTTCACGCACGCTGCGGCAAGCCTCAAATCTTCGCGCCATCATATGCTTAACCCTGATAGAAGCATCTCCGAAAGGGTAAGCGAAGCTTGTCATGGCGGCTTGTGGACCTAATATATCATGGATGAACTGTGCATTTTTATCGCAGGTTTTACGAGCATAGCTTGGCCCCCTTATACTTAGTTTTTTATGCATAAAACTATGACAGCCGATTTCGTGACCGGCGGCGTAAGCGGCTTTGAGCTGTTTCTCCTCATAATATTTCACATCACAGATAGTGCTGCCCATCAATCCGCCCGAGACAAAGTATGTTCCCCTCACATTGGCAGCTTCGAGTATACGCCCTCCTATGTCGTAAGCCGAACTGGGGAAATCATCAAAGGTGAATGTGGCTACAGGCTCGTTTGGACATGTGGTTACTACATGGCGGCGGTCAAAAAGAGCGGTACGATTGAGCAAGCGCTCAAAGAGTGTGCGGGGCATCCGTGCTGGATTTGTATCTGTTAAAGATTCCATTTTATGCCGAATAGGCTGCCGCCGCGTCATCGAACATAGTAATCTCGTCAAAGAGGGAGCGATATTGCGCCAAGGCGCTTGCAGCAATACCTAAAACGGCTATTCCAGCACTCAGCAATAAATACGTCCAATCACTAGACATTATTAAGGACCTGCTCATATTGACGTATGCCATGATACAGACCATCGTTATTACGATTGGGGCGATAATCATGCGTAGATAAGAGGAACGTGAGCAATCGAGGGGGGGTAAAATCAGCATTATCACTCGAGGGAAGTAGAGAAACACCATTATGCTATAAGCTGCAACGGCCCAAGTGATGCCAAACCTCGAAAAAATAAGCAAAGCCGCCGCGAAAAAGGCACAGAACTCTGTATTCAGGCGTAGCTGGATATCTGTTCGACCGAGAGCCATCAGGAAGGCACCGGAAAACGCCGTCATCGCCTGCAGGGCTGCCGCGGGCGCAGCAATCATATATAAAGTGCCTGATTGCAGCCACTTGTCCGACAAGAGCAATTTGAATATAGGTTCATGCGCCGTTGCCACCATGCCGATTGTTGGAAAAAGGAGTATCGCCTGGATGCGGGTTAATAAGAGAAACATCTGGCGAATGACTGCTTTGTTATCGCCCAGGGGAGCAAGATGTGCATAAACCACATATTCTAATGGCCCTGAAATAATGCGCAGAGGAAGACGAACGAACAGAAAAGCCATTGAATAAAAGCCGAGGAGCCATGAACCAAGTATTTTGCCGATGATAAGGCTATCCAAGGATTGTGTAAGCGTCATCATAAAATTAGCTCCCAAAACATTTCGGCCAAAAATTAGATGTTCCTTTACATTGCGCAGATCAAAGACCATGTTGGGCCAAAAATTAGCCAGCCAAAAGGTCAGTAAAAACCTCAGGCTATAGAGAACCAGTTGCTGCGCAATGAGTGCCCAAGCTCCCCCTCCTTCAAAAGCGACAAGACTCGCAGTAAGGAGACCACCGGCCATTGCCACTGCTTCTGTTCCGGCGATAATGCCAAATCTATGATTTTGACGGAGGTGGGCTTCAGGTATGGTCGCCGCAGCTTGCGGGAGCACGACAAAAGCCAAAGCCATCACCAGAGGTTCCAGATGGGGCTCTTTAAAAAAGAAAGCAGCGAGAGGCGCTATCAGCATAATCAACAGCGAAAATCCGATCCCGAGAATTATGGTCAGCCAGAAACAGGTAGACCAGACTTCTTTTTTTTCCGGAGCGTTGCGCAGTAGGGATTGCCCCATGCCGGCATCTGTAAACATCATAGTAAACAGGACGAAAGGCATGGCCATCGCAACAAGGCCGTAATCGGCTGGCGACAGGAGACGCGACAGAAAAGGAACAACAAGAAGCTGCGCGAGCATGCGGAATATTGTTACCGAAGACATGATAGCAGTGCTGAAAGCTATTTTGCGAAAGGCCATATTTTTCTCATTCGATACGCTTATCGTACCGGAAAGGGTTGATGTTATCAGAACGCTCCTCACGGTCCAGGCAAACCACTTGGTCCTGGAAGACTGCTCCATAACATTGTGAGATGTCATTGAATACGCATTGTGCGATACGGCTTGACTGAACTGCGCAGAAACGCGAACTGCCGTAATAGTACAGTCGCGCTTCCGGGTTAACCCCGCAAAAGGTGTTCGGTGGTGAAGAAGCACCCGTACACGATGCTATATCTTCATAAATGCATTGCGGCGATATTCCCATACCCACGATGCAAAAGGAAGCCGCCGCCGCCACGCCGTCGCCGATGATCAGGAAAATGAGCGTGAAGATGGCGGCGCGCATGGGATTAGATTCTCCTGCCAAAGGACAATGGCAAATGCATGTTAATGGATATTATAGGCTGCGCCGACACTGGTGGCAGGGTTGACAAATTGTTGGAAGTTTTGCTGATATTTCACGTATCCCAGGGCGGTGCCAGTTTTGGGGACGAAAACGACATCGGAGGGCGCGAGACGTGCATCTTTCCCCGGGTCCGCACCTTGTGTGGCGGCATAGTAATCGGCGACGAAAACTTTCTCTTCCTCGCCGGCACCGCGGCGTAGGATAAGAACCTTGTCCTGCATGCCTGAATTCTTGATACCGCCTGCACGGGCAATGGCTTGGGTGAGAGTGAGGGGTTGGCCTACGACAAGGTACTCTCCTGGTGTTACAACCTCACCGCTGACATATATTCTGATCGGTGCAAAAGAGCGTATGACCGTTGTCATGGCAGGATCGCGCAATATGCGTTTATAGTCTCTCTTGAGCATGGAGGTGATTTGTGACGGGGTTTTGTTATAGACATACAGATCTTCTATGATTTTCGTGGAAATCATGCCGTCAGGCCGTACCGTAACCGTTTCATTCAATTCGGGGTTAAGATATAAATTAACATCCAGGACATCGCCGATTTGCACTTTATAAGGCTCCAGTTTTTGTGCCGGGGGTGCTTCGGGCGCAATCGTTGTGAGCGTTAGCGGAACCTTTGAATAATTAGGATCTGCGCATGCAGAGAGTAGAAGAAGAGACGCTATAATAAAAATCCGCCCCGAAATATATATTGTTTTAGACATTATTTTCCCTGTCATGTTTGACCTATTCATTTTTAGTAAGCTCCCTTACGTTTTAAAACGACCAAAATTGTTTTGAAGAGGATAATCATATCATTCCAGAGTGACCAGTTTTTTACATACCAGCTGTCAAGAGATACGCGCTGATCATAGCCTGTATCACTGCGGCCGCTCACCTGCCACAAGCCTGTGATTCCGGGCCTCACGGAAAGGTATTCATGAATTTTTTCGGCATAGTACTTTTTTTCATTCTCAACAATGGGGCGGGGACCGGTTAAGCTCATGTCGCCGCGTAGGACGTTGAGAAGCTGCGGAAGCTCGTCAAGACTTGTTTTGCGCAGAAACTTTCCTATTTTGGTTACGCGCGGATCGTTCTTGAGTTTATAGGTCTCTTCAAATTCCTTGCGGAGGGCAGGATCATCCGCCAGCAGGTTATTTAATATTTCCTGTGAATTAATGACCATGCTGCGGAATTTCAGACAAGTAAAAGACTGCCCGTTCTTGCCAATTCTGCGGTGACCGTACATCGCCGGGCCGCCATCCGTTCTTATCATCCAGGCAATAACGATAAAAATAGGGGATAAAAGCACCAGCGCAATTGCCGCGCCTATTCTGTCCAGGGTGTCTTTTAAAAAAAGCGTTAATCTAGTGAAGGAGATCTTTTTTGATTCCAGGGCGATAATCCCGAAGCCAAAAAACCGCTGCGGCTCCATATTGTAAAGGAAATGCCCTTCCGCTGGCGGCACATACGCATAGCGCACAAGGCTTTTTTCCAGTTGGGCGAGGATTTCATCGTGTGCCGGAGTTCTCCCGTTAGGGCAGAAAAGGACATAGCTTCCATCGAGGGAAAGGGATTCAAGGTCTGAATAAATGTGCGCTGACGGATAAAGTTTTTTAAAATCTTCGATTTGCATTTCCTGGGCATCCAGAAAGACGGCCTGACGTACATCATATGTCAGATAAGTTTCTGCTTTGATGGCCGAGACAAGTTTTATGATGGTTTCGTAGTTTCCCACCAGGCTGGTTGGAATGGCCCAGTATCCCTTCTTCACTAAAATATTGCGTGCAAGCCAGCGCAGCGAAATCAGGCAGGGCGGCATGAAAAGCCACAGCAATGCATCTCGCGGCATCTGGACGGGTATTTTCCATGAATCAATGGCCAGCGCTGACAATACGAAGGCGGCGAGACAGGCAAATGAGATATGCTCGACCTGCGGCCACCAGAATGCTTTTAAAGTATAATGTCCCTTCGCCGCGAAATAACTCATGCAGGCCAGAAAGAAAGGGATTGACAGGAAAAAAAAGCTGAAAGTCTGGAGGGAAGTTTCCTCCGCACCGGCAGCTGGCCAAGGGGGAACTATAAGCGAAGCGCAAAGGGCAGAAAGTCCGAATGCAAGTAGACTAGCGGCGTTATCAGCCAGAACAAGATATGTTTCGGTGAGTCTGGATGTTTGCGACATTAGCCTGCTCTCCGGGATTTCATGACATTACTTTCGATATCAAGGCCCATTTTCTTCTGCTGCCATTGCCAGGCCGAGGAAACGATTGTATGCAGATCAGAGTACAATGGTTTCCAGTCGAGCAGATTGCGGGCCTGTGTGGCATTGGCCACCAACTTATGTGGGTCTCCACTCCGACGCGGGCTAGAACGCGTTGGGATGGAATGTTTCGTAACGCGGCGCGCCATATTTACTACATTCTGCACGGTGTGACCTTCACCGGTCCCGATATTGAGGGTTAGCCTCGAATTATGTTCGCGGATATGATGCAGAGCCAGAATATGTGCTTCGGCAAGGTCCTGTACATGAATGTAATCCCGTACGGCCGTGCCGTCCGGGGATGGGTAATTGTCGCCAAAAATGCCAATTTCTTTTATATCGCCGGAAGCGACGGACATCAGCAGGGGGATGATGTGGGTATCCACTTTATAGGCAGTACCGATATCTCCGCTAATATCGGCGCCAGCAGCGTTAAAATATCTCAAAATAGCGTAATTCATATTATAGGCTGCCGCATAGTCACGGATCATATTTTCCACGGCAAGTTTTGTATGGCCATAGGGATTTATCGGGCGCAACGGATGGTCTTCGGCAATAGTGCCGCTATCGGGAGTGCCGTAAACTGCAGCCGTGCTTGAAAACACCAGATGCCGGATGTCATGCTCTCGCGCCGCGTTCAGCAGGCAGAAGGAACCAAAGACGTTATTATCGTAGTATTTTAAAGGGTTTCTAACGGATTCGCCGACCTGGATAAGAGCGGCAAAGTGCATGATAGCCCCCGGTCTATGCAGTTTTATCACTTCGTCCAATCTTGCCTGATCGCGAATATCGCCGATTTCAAGCGGTCCCCAGAGGACATGACTTTTATTGCCCGAACACAAATTATCATAACTGACAGGGTTGAACCCCTTGCTTGCAAGCGCCTTGCAAACATGCGAACCGATGTAGCCGGCTCCACCAGTGACGAGAACAGTATTGCTCACTTATAATCTCCTCAGGGATGGTTACGTTACTAGAATGGATTAAACGAGTTTGGAGAGGTTTGGTTCCCTTTTTCTTAAAGTAATTCCATGTTTAATTTTCTATGCCTTTAGAAATATTGTTTCTCAATGACTCAGCTTCCAGAATTGGAATCAGAGAGAAAAATAGCAGCGGTCCCATGCCGTAAGGACCGAGCACATCGACCTCGAAGCAAGAACGAAGCAGAAATAGTAACGAAAGGCCGAAAACGAGACCAGATTCCAAGGTCACACCGGAGCGCCACACCAGACTGAGGCCCCTGCCGCAACTGGCAAGGAGCATCCAACCCATAAGCAAGAGGCCCGCCAAGCCAAGATCAACGAAGGCTTGAATGTAAAGATTATGAAAATGAAAGCCGCTTTTCTCGGGAATAAAAAATTCATACCAATACTGTTCCGCCTGCGGTCTCCCCGACACCCAGAAAGCGGAATAGCCGTATCCCAGAATTGGACGATCCATACCATTTTTTAATCCTTCAGCCCATAGATAGGTGCGGCCTGTCAATGTCGGGCTTTTTCCAAGGGCGTCAAGAATCGTATTAACAATATCAAAGTGTGCCGTTGCAATAACAACACCGCCTGTGATCAAGCCAAAAAGGATGCCCATCAATGCAAGCCCCCGGAGCTGGCGCGGGATGCGCGTTATCATATAAGCCGCAGTACACAGGCTTAATAATATCGCCAGCGATGCGACGGAGGTGGCGGACTTGCTGAGATCAAGGCAGACAGAACAAAGCCCCAAAGAAAAGAGAGAGAAGATAATTTTTTCAAAAAAAGTTGTACGGCTTGCAAGCAGTATAAGAAGGGACAGATAAATGCCGATTTCTGCAAAGAAACCCACTTCATTTTTAGAACCGAAAAATCCCATCAACGAACGGGTTTTGCTCATATAATCTTCAGCGTAATTCCCGCTTGCCAGCGTCACGCCCATAATGACTATAATGCCAAGAAGAAGGCCTCTGATGAAGGGCTTTATCCGTACAATCCGCGCCATGATGACGGTGCTGACCGCCAGCGTCAGGAGTTCTATCCCGTGATAGATAGTTGTTAGCGGGTAATCGGACCAAAATGCTGAATAGCAGGCGAATAAAGGAAAAGTCAGGACGGCAAACGCGGCGGCCGAGGGACGCAGAATATATACGCCCTTGTAAAAAATATGCCTGAACCACAGTAGAAGGAAAATCAAGATCGGGAAAACTGTGAACAACGAGGAATAGGCCATGATGATTACCGACAGTGCGACGTAAAGCATTGCAGCGCCATCAGGAATGCATGGAAAAGCGCCTCTGGCTGCGCGGCCCAGCGGCTGAAAGGTTATGGGCCATGCTTCCTGTGCTTCAGCTACCATGCAAGGCAGCCATTGATAAAGCGGGCGATGGCTTTATGACGCCACAGGGCTGGAATAATACGCATGGAAAATTGTTGCGCCACGGCGCCTGGCAGCACGGCACCAATAAATCGTACGGTGAAGGGAACAGGAAAGTTTTTTTCTGCAATAAGACGCCTGATTTCCTTCGAGTAAGACGATTTACCGCCCATGACTTCTATGAGGTATAAATTTTCAAATACCGCAAAAGCGTTCAGGTCAAAAGCTTTTCCGTACCGCTCCAGTTTGCCAAATATTTTCAGTGTCGTTGCAGTGCGTATGCACTTCCAGCAAACGCCGCAATTTGCAATGCCGGCAGGCGCATTCTGCGGGCACACGCATACATCGAGATAAAGGCGGCTTTCTCCGATCTCCGTCACGCGTCGTGTCTTTTCAACGCGGCTGTGCTGTCCGCCGCTTGCTATGCACTCAAGACGCTCGGTACTCAGCAAGGGGAGTATGACGGGATCCAGATGCGACATGTTGTTATCGGGCCCCATCTTTGTTTCGGATAGGGGGTAGCCGGAGGAATACATGAATTTGCCAAACTCCTTCTGCATCAATAGAGCAACGGCAGTGTTCCGCAATGTATGCGTAAGCTCAAACCCCTGGCCCAGGAATTCATCCAGGTTGGAATCAACGGCAACCGCCGGTTTGTCCATTTTCTTCGCGCATTCCAGTAACTGGGCGAAGCGTTGAAAAAATAAAGCACGATCGGCGTCCAGTCCTTTCTGCCCGTGAGCGCCGACATTATTGAAGATGAAATGTGTCAGGATGAATTCATCCGGCACGCGGCCACGCGCGTGATCGTAATAGTTGCAGAAGGAATCTATGCCGCCAGAAAATCCGGCCGCGACACCCGTGCCGCCAGATGCGTTGCCCGTGAACGTGTCGGGAATAATTTGTGTTAACCGCGGCTTTTCAAGATACTCGCAAAGTATCGGAATAAGCGAATACGAAAGATTATAAAATAATTTTCCGGACATGGGTCCTTTCAGCCGAATATTTTTTCCATGTAGAATAGCCGGGATAAGGCTTGCGGCAACAAAAGCATCAAGCGTATCTGCAGCCAGATAGTTCTTGTAAATCTCTTCAATCTCGAACCACAGGGTTTTAATGTCTCCCCCGATCCGGATTTCAGCTGCAATCCGCACTCTGCCATTGTTTGTTGATAGGGTAAGCGGATTGATGATTATTTCTCTCAAATCCGCTTTTGCATTAACATTCGCTGGAACGGTAGATTTGGAAGCAACGGAATCGGTGGTGACGAAGCCACGGTTTTTGCCTTGAGTTAAAATATTTTTTACTGCGTACATGTCAATTTTCCTTTCCGGTTAAAATGAAAGAAGATAACTCTCCGAACGCGTGTCCATACGGGTCGCCATAAATGACGTACGGTCATAGGGTGCGCCGCCACCGCCTGAATTGCGTGCGAAAAATTTCGACTCTTAAGCGCCTCCACAAGGCATGCAAAGGCATATGCGTCTTTTAAATGAGTTTTCCGTTTCCTATGAGCCTTTGTGGCGGCGGGGGAGAGCTTATATTCTGAAATGAATTTTTCGTCGCCCGCAACGATACGCAGGATATCGGCCTTTGTTAGACGATGTGAGATGGAGCCGCAGCGCGATGTATATAAGTATCCCGCCGTCGGATCAACGATGCAGCGCCCGCCCGCGGCAAGAGCCTGTGCCAGAAGAAAATAATCCTCGCCAATGCGGAGATCCGTATCGTAATTGAGCTTATGCCGCCGCAGAAACGCCGCAGAGATGAGAGGCTTCATATAACCAAATCCGTAACCTCCCATGAAATACTGATTCCCTGCAATGAAATTGGAAAGACTAAGCAAGGAAAGCCGCGCAAGGCGGGATGGGGAAAACATAGGGAATATCTCGCCATTGGATTCGCAAAATACCAAAAGGTTATCCACGACTATATCTGCCTCTTGGAGGGCGGCCAGCATCATGAAGCGAGCCAATCGGCCGAAGAAAAAAGCATCGTCGCCGTCAAGAATGGCAATCCAGCGGCCGGAGGCACGGGCGATTCCCGCATTGCGGGCAGCGGCGGGGCCGCCGTTGCTGGAGAGCCGGATGCATTGCAGCCGGGGATTGTTTATCCGCGAGACTATTTCCCAAGTCCTGTCCGTCGAGGCGTCATCAACAATAATCACTTCTATTGTGGGAGCGTCTGCACAATCCGCCTGGATTAGGGCGCTGTTAACGGACCTTTCTATGTAACGTTCCACGTTATAGGTCGCAATGATGACAGAAATGTCGGGGGACACGGTCTCTCCTTAACTATAATGTTCTAGCACACGTTTATTACCCATTAGTTGGCACGTGACGCCGGCGTGCAGCGCGGCACGCAGGCCCCAGAACCGCATAGACTGATCCCGGAAGAAGTTAAGCAGCGTCATTAACAGGCAGAAAGCGGTTTTAAATGTAGCGATTACGGCGTTTTTTATGCGTGTCCGCGGAATATCAGGCGCAGCTTCAAGCAGCAAAAGGCCATGAGTCTGGCCAAACCGGAAGCGCCGCTTCAATAGCCAGAGGAAATTCTCGCGCTCTTCTGGTACGCTTTCGGTTACGATAGCATCTTTTGCAAAAGCGATGCGGCCATCGACTTTAATGAGCTCATGGAAATAAGCGGTGTCCTCGCCGCCGCTTCGTCCCAGATCTTCGCGAAAGCGTAATGCCAGCACTGAAGCACGCCTCAAGAGAACGTTGCCTGATCCGCCGCTCACGATTTTTCCGTCCTTCCAGACTGGCAANNCCTGCACAGGTCCCAAAACCGCATCAGCGTCGGCCTTCTTCTGAATGTCCATCAGTGCGGACAGCCATTGCGGACCCGCTACTTCATCATCATCGATGAAAGCTATAAACGGCGCTGTCGCCGAGGTAAGACAGGCGTTGCGCGCGCGCGAAATGTTGCGGGCTGGCGCATGTACATAAGTGAGCTGCAGGAAATTCTGCCGTGCAATCGTTTCGACCAGTTCCCGCGCCGTAGGGTGATCGTCATTATCTGCGACGATAACGCGGATTTTCAATGTGGAGCCGGGAGTTTGCTGCGCTATTGATTTGAGGGTTTCCGCGATATTAGGGCGTCGAAAGGTGCAAATACAGACATCAACGTCAGAGGGAGTCGTAGATTCAGTCTCTGTCATATGGTCCTCCATAATGAAGTAAAGAACCCGCTCATGAATCCCGATGACCAGCCGAGATGCATCAACATAGCGGCAGGGCCAGCCAGCATTATATCTGCACTCTTCGCGCGGATGGCTAAGACAAGGCCATAAGCAAGGCAGACCGACACCCATAAGGCCATTGGCAAAGCTGCGATCCATGAGACTGAGACAGCCAGCGCCAGCAAAAGTGATGGCGCTACAGCCAGCGGGATCATCTGGCGCAGACGGGGAATGAGATGGTGCTTGATAGCAGTACGCGCGCGGCCTTGACCGAAGTAGAAATACTGGCGAAGGAGAAGAAAAGGTTTTGCACGCGGATAATAGGTGAGGGTCGTTTTGCCGGTCAGCCATATTTTATATCCGGCACGCCGCAGGCGGATGTCCAGTTCCACGTCCTCGTTATGCGAAAAAACCTCATCATAGCCGCTTACGTCACGGAAGGCATCGAGACAGATGAGCGCGTGATGCCCGTGGTCAACCCATTTTCCATCGGCGTTCACGCGCCGGTGAGCAGCGCCGCCATTGCCGAGAATAGAGTTCTGGGCGGCGGCGACGGCGCGCTGAAAGTGCGTTTTTCCTTCGGTATTCATCGAGACGACGACGGCAGCGGCTCCGGTCTCTTTTTGTTCAGAGACAAGAATCCGGCAGTAATCTTTTGGATAATCCGCATGACTGTCCAGACGAAGAAGCAATCGTGCTTTTCTGCCATAGTGCGCTACCGCCAGATTGACGGCCGCGCTTTGAATGCATTTTGGATTATACAAGTATCTCACAAATGAATACTGTGCGGCCAGCTTCTGCGCGATAAGCGGTGTTTGATCTGTGCTGCCACCATCGGCAATGACAAGGAGAAAAGACGGCGGAGAAAAATTTTCAATGATGTTGCGGACAATCCGTTCCAGATGTAGTTCTTCATTCAGGCAGGGAATGACCGCAAG
>PLXM01000118.1 GCA_003153235.1 Rhodospirillales bacterium | reverse complement strand
CGGCAAAGGCGAAGGAAAAGAAGGTGATGGGAAAGGCACACCGCAGCAAGGCGGTGAAGGTGCCGGAGGGAAGCCTAAAGAAGGTGGTGGTAAAGACGGTGGTGGCGTGGGTGATGGAGCGCCTGCCGGTGGCGGAGAAGAACCGCTCAAAGTCGATGGTATGGGTGAAATGCCGGGAGTCGATGCGCCACCGACAACGCCAAAACAGGAAGGTGGTAAACCCGGCGCAGGCAACCCAGCCGGGGGAACTGACCCCGATCCGGGGCAAACTATCGAAGAACTGGAAAAAGCGCGTACCGAACGCGCGGAGCGCGAAGGTGGTGACGACGAAGGTTCCTCTCCGTCTTCGCCCTCTTCTAAGCCGGGAACTGGTCAGGGCTTCAAACCCGCCAAAGGTATCGGCACATCCAATGTAGCTTCAAAGCCCAAGGTGGGTGACTGGAGCGACTACCAGGGCATGGTGGTAGCGTTTGCCTCGGAAATTCGTGCGCGGCAAATATTGATTGACCAATTGCGGGCGCGGCAACTGGAATACGAAGCGAGGATTGCGCCGGAACACACGCTGTTGCCTGTAGATGGCGACACGAGACGCCTTGACCGAGGTAAGCACACCCAGCTTGTAAAACGGATTCTACGCGGCCAGCCGGTGGAAGAAAGCGACGCACAACGTTTTGAGGGCGACAAGTCTGCGCCTATTCCAAGCAATATGGACGTTGTTTTGCTGGTCGATGGCTCAGGCAGTATGCATAATTCAGAAGACGCGACCGGCAAAAGCTGGCCATTTCCTCCTATTAAGGCGGGTATGCATGCGGGGTGCGTGCTGAATGAAGCCTGCAAAAGCGATGTAACGGCCACTCGCCATGCGAATTTTTACATGGGACTTTGGGGGAATGCAGAACCGCTCATGCTGGTGAAGCCAGAGGACGATAAACGTGAAATCGGCAAGCGCATTGCAGGCATCAAGCAAAATCAGAGCTGGGGAACTTCTCTGGCACCGTCCATTCGCCATATTACAGCACAACTTGCGGATGGACAAAAACAGCATTCCGGTGCTAATTCAAAGACGGGCTACAGTCACATTATTGTCTTGTCGGACGGCGGCATTGCGGATTCCAAGGCTTCTTTTGAAACAGTACGAAATTTACTTGAGAATTGCCCCATGACCAGTGTTGATTTCGTTGTAGTGGAGAATGGAAAAACCGCAATGGATGACGTGGCTACCAAATTAAAAGACAGATTCCCCGGCAGGGTCGGAGTATATCATCACAACAGCACGGCAACGGTTAGTGATGGACTTGAAACATTGCTGCTGGAGCGTATCCAGAATACGCCGATAACTCCTACCGTTACACGCGAACATAAACGCGCTACGCTGGAGCGTGCGCATCATGCAATGCAATAAGTATGACAAAAAAAGAACCAGATAAACGGCTTAGCAGGAACAAAGCTCTCGATCTCCCAAAGGTCGTTGAGAATGATATTGGCAAGGTCAATTCCACGCTTGACATGTTTTCTACAAGCCAGGCTTTTGCGACAGCGCGGGATAAAAAATTCAACATGAAGAAAGAACAGGATAAAGCGGAAACCAGGGATGCGGAATGGGAGCAGGCTTGCAAGATTCCTGAATCTTCGAGTGATCTGATCGTGATAACAAAGGTCAAAAAACTTGGGGCATATATAATTGCAGTCACTCAAAAGTCACCGGCAAAATTCCGCAGCGTGTTTGTCAACAGAATGCATAACCTTTGCCTGGATGCATTGCAGGATATGTTCCGCGCCAATTTCATACGCCAGGATTCTCTTGAGAATAAAAAACAGCGGGAGCAATATCAGACGGACGCCATCATCAAACTTAAGATGCTCGGTTATATTGCGTTGTTGGCTGAAAACGCAGGTTGCCTATTGACAAGGCAGCTAAAACAGATTTCCATCCAGGTTAGTGACGCTGTGAATCTCGCGGCGGCATGGAGGAAAAGCGATGACGAAAAATGGAGGGAAAAAGAGAAACAATAGAGATTTGAAATCGAAAGATTTCAAGTAAGGGAAGACTTATTTTTTGCGCTATCTTTGGTCGGCTTCTTCTGATGACAATGAAAATGTCCGCACCGTCCACAACGACGGCGACAGGAACAACAATAATCCGAATAAGCGTCTGGCCGGTGCGCGCCCCGATTTGCTCTTGAAGGGAAACGAAAAAGTTGTGACTGGCAAAGCCACAATAATGTTTCTAAAAAACGGGCCTGTGCGAAGTGGGCTTCAAGTGAAGTCTGTCTGGATGCCCAGAGCAAAGGAAGTTTTCTCTTTTCTAACCGCTGTAAGGCATGTCCTGAGTTGCGGTGGAAAAAATAAAAACGGTCAGTCGTTTTATGAAGCGCCACGCATATCGACGCGAATTTGCTTTGATATGCTATCGGGCGCTCCTTTTTTTTGAAGAATTATCAGCGCGCCGCTGAAAGAAGCAATTGCGCTGTCCGGCGTTGCCCCGCAACCACCGCTTATAGAAAATTACCAATAGTTATCAGATGATTGATGTCTTGCTGCTTCATGTAGCAAGCATATATCCTCTTTCATTTTCCATTCCTCCGACTAATATGCTTGGCAGAGTCAGCAGTGTTGGCTCCGGGATTTGAAAAGCCCTTGATGAACGGTAAAAAGGCATCATGCCGTGAATTGATGCCGTCTCTCGACCCTTTGGGTCGGGTTGACGGTGCACATACAACAGGCTTCGGTCGAAAACACCGTAGCTGTTTCATCACAGCTTTTCAACAGCCCGGCGCCACCGAGACGAAAGTTTCGGTGGTTTCCTCCATGCAATGTCGGGGTGCTGCGTGAAACACATATTTACGTTCGAGAATCTGCTGGAAGCGCATGAATTGTGCCGCCTTAACAAGCAGCATAAGCGCGGGACGATAATGTTTGAAATGGAGNNTTGCCCTACAAGGACAGGGTTGTTCTTATGTGTTTCTGTAAGAATGTGCTTGAGCCGAAGATGGAGCAGAGGCTGATCTATGATAACGCCGCCTCCCGGAAGAAGAAAGGCACCGACTTTGCGGTGCATCGGTTGCACGGCTTCATGCAGAAATTGTATATAAATACCGGCGGCAATAATTTCTATTTTCTGAAGTGCGACATATCAAAATACTTCCAGAGTATAGACCACAATATCCTGATAGCAAAACTGCGAAAATGCGGGTTTTCAGAAGATGAGATGTGGTTCATGGAAATAGTGATAAGATCGCGTGGTGGCGATGCTAAAGGGGTACCGCTGGGCAATCAGACGAGTCAGTGGTTCGCGCTGCTCTATCTGGATGAGGTAGATCGGTTTATCAAAGAAAAGCTGCGCGTTGCGTGTTATGTGCGCTATATGGATGATTTTGTCCTGCTGGGCGATACCAAGGAGTCTTTGCAAATGCACAGGGACGAAATAGAAAATACTTGCTCTCAGAAATTGCAACTGAAACTCAATACAAAAACCCAGATCGGGATGGTAAAGAACGGAATAGACTTTTTGGGCTATAACCATAAACTCACAGCCAGCGGTAAGATCGTCAGGTCTATTCGGGCTTCGGCCAGGGAGCGGCAAAAACGGTATCTGAAAGCCATCGCATATTACTACATGGCAGGTGTTATTGATGACGACTACGTTGCCGCAAGGCAGGCCGCTTTCCTGGCGCACTCAAAGGGAACAAAGGATAGGAAATTCCTCAATAATAGATTGAATAGCCTTAAAAGAGCCAAAAGGCTCACAAAAAACGACCTGAGCCATTGAAAAAGCAAACCCCAATCAGGGGTTATAAATAACGTGGCACATACTTTTTTCATGAAAATGATATGAAACTCAAAGGATACGGCTATAATCGCCCCATGTATCCGTACAATTTCAGGAAAAAACATGGCCGATATTCAGCAATATGATCCACTTACCTCGATCGAAAGTAGCCTCAGCGAAATTAGTCGTGATTGGGATCGGCTCTATGGTGTTGCCAGCACCGGGCAAAAAGCGTGGCTAACGCAGATGAAGAATCATTACTTGAAGATTATTCAGGCAGAGCCAGAAGAAGCCGCACGATTGCTTGCCATGCATGAGCATAATCTGTCCCTGATAAGGCAGCGCGGATTACTAGACGATAAAGCCGTATAGCCCCCTATTTTTTTGATAGGCTGATATTGACGGGAGTATCGTATTTATTATCCGCGCCGGTTGCTGAATCTACAGCCCACCCTATACCGCCACCCAATATGATATTGCCTACCGTTGCGCCCGCTACGCCAGAATGATTGAGATAAGNNGATAAGTGGCAGTTTCATAGCCCTTTTTGTTGCAGGTAATGGTTATGTCATATTTGGTTTTTTCGATATAAAGACTGCCGGGCGTTGGGTTAATTGTGCCTAGAGTTTCATCGTGGCGCAACAATGTACAGGATGCACCGGCAGGAGTAGTGTTAACCATAATCTCCTGTGAACGGCCTTCAATGACAGACGAACAGCCGGTAAGCGTAAGCGCCAGCAGCGCAAAAGAATAATGTCTCATGGGATACTCCGTGATTAGGGGGGAATTGTCGGCGGAGGGCCGCTTTAACAGCCCTCCGCAACATGGGTATCAGCCTTAAAACTGCCAGTTGAGGCCGAGGCTGGTGACAATGACGTTATTGGCAACGCCGCTGAAATCAGCGTCTTGATAACGCACCAGCCCGCGCACGTTGAGGTTATCAGTCAGCCAATATTCCGCCCCGGCACCGATACGGCCTTTGGTTTCCGAACCATTANNGTTGTTCTGGCCAATCCGACAGTGCCTATCAGCTCAAACTTCTGCGAATCGCCAAGCGGCAAATACCCCATAGCGTCAAGCGTCCATCCATCCAGCCTTGCGGAAGAACTTGCCGTTGTGCCGAGAAGACCGGATTTGCTTGAACTGGCCGTGTCGAAATATCCGGCCTCGAAGCCAAGATATTTATGAACACGCGCACCCACATGCACATCGCCGCCATTGAAGGAATCGGAGAAAATATCGCCGTAGCTGACGCCGGTGCCGGGGACATCTTTATAGTTGGCACTGAAATATTCATAAGCTGGTTGCTTCACATAACCAAGTCATCGCTTCCGAGAAAGATGACAGCGGCCAGCGCGTGTACAAAATTACCGAACAGCCTGCCGTTCAAAGACTTTAAACGGCAGGGAATCACTCAGTCATGCGGGGCAGAAATGCCCCGCATTTTTTTATCGCAGCGCAGCGCTGCCAGTTTCCATGCGATAGCCGTTTAAGCCGCCATGCCCGATAAGCAAT
>PLXM01000101.1 GCA_003153235.1 Rhodospirillales bacterium | reverse complement strand
CGACCGCGGTGTTGCCGCCGCCGACAACAACGACTTCCTTGCCTTTATAAAAGAACCCGTCGCAGGTGGCGCAGGCGGAAACGCCCTTGCCTTTGTATTGTTCCTCAGAAGGCAGGCCGAGCCATTTGGCCTGCGCGCCTGTCGTGATAATGACGGCGTCGGCAAGATAAACATCGCCGCTGTCGCCAATGGCTTTCTTGGGGTTTGATTTGAGGTCGACGCTGACGATGATGTCGCTGATCATCTCCGTGCCGACATGCTCGGCCTGCGCTTTCATCTGCTCCATCAGCCACGGTCCCTGAATAGGGTCGGCAAAGCCGGGATAGTTCTCGACATCGGAAGTGATCGTCATCTGGCCGCCTTCCTGCATGCCCGCAACCAGCATCGGCTTCAGATTCGCGCGCGCGGTATAAATCGCGGCGGTGTAGCCGGCGGGGCCGGAGCCGATAATCAGCACCTTGGTTTTATGTGTGTTAGCCATGTTTTTTCTCCTTCATACCTAATCTGCGGCGAATCTCGTTTGCAACCTTTAGTGTATCATGCGGCGGCGTATATGACCATTTTTCCAGTGTTCCGACAAAGGGGCGCGTATAGCCTTGTTCCTGCAGCAGTTTGTGGAATAGGTCGAGCCGCTTCGCCCCTCCATCGAGCGCAGCGACATATACCGGTTTTCCTGTAGAAATGGCTTCGGATGTCATGGAAACGCTGTCCTCCGTCACGATGATGTAGTCTGCAAAACCCAGCAGGGCGAAGTAGGGGTTCTCACCCGTGCCGTCCCAGAAGTAGATATTCGGGCCTTTCAGGGCGGCGCGCAGCACTTGCGCGTTTTCAATACCTGTGCGTCTTGAGGCGGTGATCATGAGGGAGGCTTTGAGGCCTGATAATTGCGCGGTCAGCTTCTTTGTGGAGGCAGCCGTCATCTGATGCACCTTGCTGGTGCCGCCGATCAGCACAGCGACACGCGGCGGCAGCAGGGATTCCAGCAGCGGTGCAAACTTGCTTTTTTCCGCTTCAATTTTTTCGGTTGTGACGCGATGCAGTGCGCCTGTTGTGACAATAACATTTTCACCGCGCGCCGGATCATGCTGCGGTACAACGACAAGATCAAAATGCTTCGGATTCATGCGCGGATCCTGCACCTGCACGAGAAAAGTTTTTCCGCTGCTTTTCTTTTTGATATGTAGCGCCGTGCCGATGCTTTTTCTGCCGCTGGCGAGAAGGATATCGGGATAAGGCGGGTCTATTCTGTCGCTGTCAGGTGCAAGTGCGTATTGATGTCCGAAGCACAGCCATGGGCTCAGCTGCCGCCACGGCGATTTTAGTTTGATGCGCTTGACCACCGGCTTCAGCCCCAGCGCTTCCGCGAGGCCCAGACACTGGTTCTCGGTTCCGGCAATTCCTTCGGTCACAATCCAGCAGGCTTTATCAGATTCTGACAAATAATAACTCCATAAAACACGCGTGAGGTATAGCTGATTGACAGTATACTGCCAATTATCAAAAGAAATATAACGAAAGCTTTATGAAATGATTATTTCACTTGAAACAAATCTACGATAATATTATTACATTCCATGATTTGTTTCTAACCAACCTAATTTTTTTAGTGAGTTAAAATGGCAAAAGTTAAACTGGACCGCATTGATCGCAAAATTCTTAATGACCTGCAGGAACATGGTCGCATGACAAACGTCGAGCTGGCTGAACGCGCGGGCATTTCAGCTCCGCCCTGTCTGCGACGCGTGCGCGCGCTGGAGGAAGCGGGTGTGATCAAGGGGTATCACGCCGACATCGACCCAGTGGCGCTGGGTTACGGTGTTTCTGTTTTCGCGCAGGTTGGTCTTTCCAGCCAATCCGAAACCGACCAGAAAAAATTCGAAGACCTCGTCAAAACATGGTCGCTGGTGCGCGAATGTTATCTCGTCTCCGGCGAAGCGGATTACATCCTGAAGATTGTTGCGGAAGACTGGGGCGCCTATCAGACCTTCCTGACGCAGCATTTATCGGCCGCGCCGAACATCAGCCATATCAAGTCCGCGCTGGGCGTGCGCATCGCGAAATACAAGCCCGGCGTGCCGGTCGATATCGAGTGACCTCCACCTTCGTTCTGGATCACCAGCTGGAAGAAAGTTCTTTTTTCATCGAGGACTGGGACCTGTGCCGCGTCGCCCTCAAAAGCGACAAGACATGGCCATGGCTCTATCTTGTGCCCCGCCGTAAAGACATTCGGGAAATTTATGATATGGCAGTGGCAGATCAGGAGCAGCTGATAAGGGAAATTTCACGGGCCTCCCGCGCATTGAAGGACACCTATTCTCCAGAAAAAATCAACACTGCCGCTTTGGGCAATATGGTGCCGCAGCTGCATGTCCATGTATTTGCGAGATTCACAGATGATCCCGCCTGGCCCAAACCCGTCTGGGCTGTACAGCAGAATGAAATACCCTATACTGACTCTGAGGCAAAAACAGAGATACAAAAACTTAAGAATTGCTTTGGTAGAATGCGGGATACTTTGACGGTATCTAAAGACGCGGGGAGATAAAACCACATGACGAATATGACCTTCTGTCAGGGGCTTTACGAACTGATGGACAGTTATGACGGTTTCATCATGGACCAGTGGGGCGTGCTGCACAACGGCTTGCACCCTTACGAGAGTGTGATCGATTCCCTCAACCATCTCAAGCATCGCAAAAAACAGGTCATCATTCTCTCGAACTCGGCCAAGAGATCCAATGACAACGTCGAGCGCCTGAAAAAGCTGGGCATCAAGCCCGGCCTTTACAAAGAGGTTGTTTCTGCCGGCGAAGTAACATGGCAGGGGCTGAAGGAAAAGAAGGACGCGCCGTTCAAAGGTCTGGGTCAGAACTGCTATCTCATCTCCCGTCCCGACGACAAATCTTTGCTCAATGGTCTGGATGTCACACTTGTTTCTGAAATCACGCAGGCGCAATTCATCCTCATCAACAGTTTCGATGCGTCGGTCACAAAGCTCGAGGACATGGACCCCATCTTCAAGAAAGCTGCCGCCAAGCGCATCCCGATGATCTGCGCCAACCCCGACATGGTTACAGTCTATGGTCACGAGCGTGCCGTCGGCCCCGGCGCCGTCGCGCACCGTTACCACGAACTCGGCGGCGCGGTGCATTACATCGGCAAGCCGCACAAGGCGATCTTCCGTTACTGTCTCAGCATGTTTGATGGCGTCATCCCTTCGCGCATCCTCGTAATCGGTGATTCAATCCAGCACGACATCGCGGGCGGCCTCGCGGTCGACCTCGACACAGCTTTTGTTACCTCCGGCATTCATGCCGCGAGCTTCAAGCCTGGCATGACCGTCGAGCAAAAGAGAAAAGCTATGGAACAGCTGACGCTGGGCTATGGCGGCATCCGCCCTACCTGGGTGATGGACAGCCTCGTCTGGCAGACGCCGGAAGCGGCGCTGCGCGAACGTGAGCGCGCTAGGATGAAAGAATAGCTTCAGGGGTTTATTTTTTATTTTCGGCCATATTTCGCAAGCCACTGGTTGAGCCATAACACCAGCGTGTCAGAGTCGGTGCTCACATCAAACAAAAAAATCGGCCTGACAGGGGTTCCAAAGGTCTTTTCCAGGTAGGCTGCTTTTTTTTGCGCCGCGGCGGGCAGGGCATCGCGATAGGCTGGCGCATCTTTTAAAAAGGTGCCGATAAAGCAGGCGTTGGGGTTGCTTTGTAGGGAGGGTACATCAGCGACACGGAACTCAGCTATATCAGACCATGGTACCAGATTTTTATAATCCCCTTGCGGCGCGATACCCCGTTCATCAGCTGTGAATAATATTTTCCAGCCAAGAGCCTTGGGGACATTCATATAGGCGAACAAGCCAAACAGAACTATGCAGAAGAGTGCCCCGTAATGCATTTCAGGGTGAGGGTCTGCTATCGCGAAAAGTGCAATCACCACCAGAAAAAAGCTGGTCTTAAGACCGTTGAGCGCCTTTTCTTTGTTGGGGTAGCAGGAGAAAGGCAGCGCGGGCGCCTCTGTCTGGGGTGTATCTTTAATATCTTCAACCATACTCACTCCCGACGTCAATCTAACATGTCGATGTCCATGGACAGCAGCGTTTTATCCAATACGTTAAATAACGGGTTGCTTTTCTGCGCTTTGGCATGCAGCTGTTTCAGCTCTTCTATATTCTGCTGCCGGCTGCCGCTGATGTTGCCATTTATTTCCACACGTAATTTTTCAACATCGAGGGAAGACATCTGGTCGTGAGTCAGTTTGTCAAGAATGGCCTCTTCTTCGGAATCGGGGTGACCGCCCGACCAGACCAGCACCTGGCCAAACTGGATCACCGAACTGCGACATTCCGGATCGTTGATGTTGCGCATAAGGTCATAGACGTTCTGCGCCGTCTCCATATCCCCGGCAAAAATCTTTTTCTGCTCCGCTGATACTGTGTAGTGTTCTGCAAGAGTGGAAAGGGTCTTTTCAAGGTACGCGCGTTCTTCTGGGCGAAGGTTGTGGTCGGCATGGGCATGCGCTATGGCGATGACGGCCCGCCACATGTAGAATTGGTTATTGCCAAGATTTTCCCTTGATGACAAAGCTTCCGCGGTCATTTGACGCTCCCCACCCCTTGCTTCTTATACCCCCAACTAGGCCAGTCCGTCGTCGTCGTCTTTGTATTCGGTGCAGAGGACGGCGTAAGCGGCTTTGATATCAGGCACGGCGCGTTCGACCGCGGCTTCGCCCTCGGCGATCAGCTCCTCGGCGCGGTCAAATTCCATCAGACCGATATGACCGATACGCGGGACGATCAGCACGTCCGGCGGGTCGCCGGCAAGACGGGAGCGGGACAAACGGTCCTGCACGATGTTGAGGGCCGATACCATGACGCCGAAAACGCTCGGGTGATCAGCCTCGCGGCGGAAGATGCGGTTGATGAGGCCGGATTTTTTAGCTTCATCCACTTGCGGTGATCCATCGACATTCAGCAGATCGAACCCTGCAACAGTCGGAATTTTTTCGCCCGGATGCCTGACTTTGCCGATGATGTCGCCGTTGACGTTGACGGCAATCGTCATTCTCGCGCCGCCGGCGGTGCAGGCGGAAACAGGGACAGGATTGACCAGCGCGCCATCGATGAGCCAGCGCCCGTTCATCGAAACGGGCGGAAAAATTCCTGGCAGCGAAAACGAAGCGCGCATGACGTCGACCAGCCTGCCTTTACGCATCCACACTTCATGGCCGGTCACAAGGTCGGCAGAAATGGCGACAAAGGGATAGGGAAGGTCTTCAACGCGGATATCGCCGAAATTATCAAGCATCAGCTTGACCAGTTTTTCGCCGCCGATGATCCCGCCTGCACCGGACATGAGGCCGCGGCTGAAATCGAGATAGGAGAGAACCTTGGACCTGTTCAGCGCGTAGGCCCACTCCTCGACGTTATCGAGCTTGTTGGCCAGATAGGCGCCGCCAATAAGCGCGCCCATAGAGGTGCCGCTGACAACCGTCGGCACAATGCCGTGCCGTTTCAGGGCGCGGACAACACCGATATGCGCGAATCCGCGTGCGAGGCCGCTGCCCAGCGCCAGACCGATCTTGGGGGCCGCCGCCATCTGGATCTGTTTTGGTTCATCAGTCTTCGGCTGGCCGATGGGGGCTTGTGGAGGAGGAGTTTTGCTGTCTTTATTGCCAAACATGGCTACCTTAAACGTTATGTTTATTGTTTACAGAGTCTCAAGAAGGTATTAAACTCCCGACCAGTTTAATATAGTACGTTATCCCTTTAGAAAGCATTAACTATAGGCATGAACAAGCAGCTTCAAACAACATCGGCGACGGCAATGACGGCTTCCCTGCCGCTCGTCATGCGTCTTGCGAGAACGTATATCATGCCGTATTGGCGCAGCCTTATTGTGGCTATGGCGCTGATGTTGGTCTCCGCAGCAATGACAGGTGCTATGGCAAAGATGCTGGAGCCAGTCATGGACAGGGTTTTTACAGATAAAAATGAAAAGATGCTCTGGCCGGTCGCCCTGACCGTCCTGACTGTCTTCACGATTCGCGGCCTTGTGACATATGGCCACGCCGTCATCATGAACAGGTTGGGTCAGAGAATCATCAGCGATGTTAACCGCGATATGTTTGCGCATCTTGTTTACGCCGATCTCTCCTATTTTCACAACCACCCGAGTGGGCAGCTGCTCTCGCGGTTTATTTCCGACACGTCGATGATGCGCACGGCGACGGTCGAGGGGCTGACGGGTCTCGGCAAGAATACATTCACCATCATCTTTCTGGTTATGGTGATGTTTTATCAGGACTGGCGGTTGTCTCTGGTTTCCATCTTCGTATTCCCTGTGGCCTTCTACTTTGTTCACCGGACAGGCCGCCGCCTGCGCAAGGTGTCGACCAATACGCAGGTACAGACGGGTGACCTGACCAGTATTCTCAGCCAGTCTTTTCAGGGCGCGCGACATATCAAGTCCTATGGCACAGAAGAGTTTGAAAAGCATCGTATCAACAAAACTGTCGAAAGTATTTTTCAGCTCATCACCCGTTCTTTCCGCATTTCCGCTTCCGTTGCACCCTTTGCCGAGGTGCTGAGCGGCCTTGCGGTTTTTGCCATCATCACTTACGGCGGACATCAAGTTATTATCGGTCAGAGCACGACGGGTAAGCTTGTCTCGTTCATCGCCGCCTTCATACTGGCCTTCGATCCGATGAAGCGCCTTGCCAACCTCAACAACACCATGCAGATGGGCCTTGCCGCCGTTGACCGGCTGTTCAAGCTGCTCGATGTCAAGCCGACGATCAGCGACAGGCCGGGTGCGACGGAACTGCACATCAGGAATCCGGTTGTCCGGCTTGAAGATGTGACGTTTACCTATCCCGACGGCAGCGAAGCGTTGCGCGGCGTTTCTTTCGAGGCACCGGCCGGAAAGACCATTGCGCTGGTCGGCGAGTCTGGTGCTGGAAAGTCAACGATTTTGAACCTGATCCCCCGCTTTTACGATGTTACGGATGGCACGATCAGCGTTGACGGGCAGGATATCCGCGATGTGACGCTGCACAGCCTGCGCCAGAACATGGGGCTGGTCAGTCAGGAAGTGGCCATCTTCAATGACACGATCCGCGACAATATTACTTATGGATCTCCCGGAAAAACCGAAGAAGAAATTGTTGCCACTGCAAAGCAGGCCGCGGCTCATGAGTTCATTCTCGAGTTGCCGCAGGGGTACGATACGCGGGTCGGCGAACATGGAGTGAAACTGTCCGGCGGGCAGCGTCAGCGCATCTCCATCGCGCGCGCCATGCTCAAGAATGCGCCGATCCTGCTGCTCGACGAAGCGACGTCCTCGCTTGATGCAAATTCCGAGCGGCTGGTGCAGGCCGCGCTTGAACGGCTGCAAAAAGGCAAGACGACGATTGTTGTTGCGCACCGCCTTTCCACGATTATCAATGCGGACATCATTTATGTCCTGTCGCATGGCAAGGTGATTGAATCAGGCAATCATAATTCGCTGCTGGCGCAGAATGGCGCTTATGCAAGGCTTTATGGCAGCATGATGAAAGAGACGGCGTAATTCCGGCTTGATCAGTACAGCGGCTTCGAGGGGCTGAAGATGGGGCCTTTGTAATTATTTTTCTTGTACTTTTTCTTCTCGTCTTTATTTTTCTTGTTTGATTTCTCGGTGCCGTTGATCCTGTGCGATGCGTTGGCCATCAGAATACTACCACCCATCAGGGTTGCCATGGGAGCGGCGATGGCGAGCGGGATGAGTATCGGGCATGCAAAGGCTGTAAAGGCCGCAGCAGCTGCAACGGGGAGAGTTACGACCAAAAGAGACCATCCTGCAATTCCTTCGGCAAGCGCGATAACACCATTCAAAGGCTTGCCGATACGCTTTGCTACCCTGTTAAAGCCACTTTTGATTGACATTAAACCCCTCGTCTTAGATTTTCCGTTACCCCATTATATTTTGACATATATATGAAAACTGTCAAGGGGTGTTGCGTCGATTACAAATAAAACACTGTAAATACAAATAGATAGATGATGCCAGTTATTTTCTCTTATCCAGTGGCACGAAAGAGCGCTCGGTCTGACCGATGTAGAGCTGGCGGGGACGGCCGATCTTTTGGGTTGGCTCCTCGATCATTTCTTTCCACTGAGACACCCAGCCGACAGTACGTGCGACCGCAAAAAGAACAGTGAACATCGAGGTCGGAAAGCCCATCGCCTTGAGAATGATGCCCGAGTAGAAGTCCACGTTCGGATAAAGTTTTTTCTCGATGAAGTACGGATCGTTCAGCGCGATTTTTTCAAGTTCCAGCGCGATGTCGAGTAGCGGATCATCCTTGATGCCGAGTTCGCCCAGAACTTCCTGACAGGTCTTGCGCATGATTTCGGCGCGCGGGTCGTAGTTTTTGTAAACGCGGTGGCCGAAGCCCATNNGCGCCGCCATGCGCTTTGCCCCACAGCGAAGCGATACCGGAAGAGATACAGGCAAATGGATTGGCCTGCGATGATCCGGCAAGGCGCACTGTTGAAGTGGAAGCGTTTTGCTCGTGGTCTGCATGCAGGATAAAAATGCGGTCCATCGCGCGTGCCAGAATAGGATTGACTTTATAAGGCTCGGTGGGAACGGCAAAAGTCATGTAGAGGAAGTTCTCGGCGAAGCCCAGATCATTGCGCGGATGCATGAACGGNNTGTCGCGGCGGAAACCGCGGAAGAAAGACAGCATCTGCTCATGCAGCATGGTATGACGCGTGATGGTGTTTACAAAACTTGATTTCTGCGTCTTGTTCGGCAGCTCGCCATGCAGCAGCAGGT
>PLXM01000085.1 GCA_003153235.1 Rhodospirillales bacterium | reverse complement strand
ACTTTCAGGGTCTCATTCCCTATACAGCCTGCTCCCAAAACAGGCGCGCTACTATCACATCGGTATATTAGCTATGATGGATTGTTAAATAGTTCTTGACTTATGGAATTAGATGTGCTACAATTAAGGGGTCGAGTTGAAATTTGGCTTTTTCTTAAGGGATTTCAAAAATCGACAATAAAACAAGAAACGTACAACTACAAAAAAGGATATGTNNTATTATGAACACTCTAGAGTTTGACACCCTCCCTCCCTACCACCCACAAATGCTTTTAACGGACAAACAAGTCTCACAGTTTCTCGGCCTTACGGTTTCGTACCTGAGGAAACAGAGGTTTTTGCGCCGAAAAGGCCTTCCCCACACCTTTGCCATCGACCCAGTGCTCATTGGGAAAACCAATCCGCGCTATAGGTACTCAGACCTCTTAGACTGGATGGACACCCTCTGATACCCATGACCGATCAGAAAACAACAACGCCAGCTTCAAAAGTTGGTGAAGTATCAACTCAATTTAATTTAGGAACCACTGATAATATGAATCAAGAAATACAAATCTCTACCCTGCAAAAATATAGCCCCGCAGCCTCGCAGCACCTGACAGAAATGAAAAGCGCTGGCACCGAAACCGTCCAAAGAACGGAACAAACGATAATGACACAAGTAACTACAACGGAACAAACGATAATGAATAATAACTTTACTAAATTCGTTAAAACCCTATTCTCCACTGAAAACAAAATCCCCTACGCAGAAGTCGCCGGAAACGGTCGGACAGAAATCTATCCCGTATTCTCCGAAGAAATGAGAAGCGCAATAACGCAGGTACTTTACAAAGAAACTGGCAAAGCTCCAGTCAAGAACGCCATAGACCAGATACAAGGCACGATGGCTGCCGAAGCCCTGTATAACGGGGAGAAAAGGACAGTATGGGTTCGCTCTGCCAAAACGTCAGAGGGAATGGAGATTGATGTCAACAATCAGACAGGTCAGTGCATCTCTATTAAAAAAGAAGGCTGGAGTATTCAGCAGCCGTCATCCAGCTTTTACCGTCCTTCTTCTTCAAGAGAAATGATGATCCCTGTAACTGGCGGGTCTTGGGAACTATTCAAAAAGCACTTTAAGACACGAAGTGAAGAAGACCTGAAGCTGATGATCGGCTATATGTCGGCTTGTCTCCGTCCCGAAGGCCCTTATGCCGTTCTGGTGCTGCAAGGAGAGCAGGGTTCAGCTAAATCAACAACTGCCAGAATGATAAAAGCCTTAATTGATCCGTCATCTGGTATCACACGCAGTGCCCCCAAGAAGGAACAAGACCTTTTTATCGCCGCTAAAAACAATCACTTGATCTCATTCGATAACCTTAGCCTTATCAGGAATGACCTGTCTGACGCTCTTTGCAGGTTGGCTACGGGTGGCTCTTTTGCTTGTCGCACGCTTTATACTAACGATCAGGAGCTTCTAATAGAACTGTGCAAGCCCGTCCTTTTAAACGGCATCACGGACTTTGTAACACGGGCAGACCTCGCCAGTCGTTGCATTATGATCGAGCTTGAATCCATACCGGAAACTGGAAGACGACCAGAGGAACAGGTAATGGATGACTTTTATGCCGATCTGCCTCTCATGCTGGGTGTCTTGATGGATAGTGCCGTCTCTGCATTAAATAATAAAGATAATGTAAGACTGGAACGGATGCCGCGCATGGCCGATGTTACAATATGGGCTACTGCAGCAGAGGAAGGGCTAAAATGGGCTCCACGTACCTTCCTTGATGCTTTCGAGCGCAACCAATTGAATGCAGCCTTAAATAACCTCTCAACAGACAGCGTTGCGATTGCTCTACGTAATTTCATGTTCTCCCTTGAAAAGAGAGAATGGATTGGCAGTGCTTCAGAATTACTATCGGAGTTAAGCTTACGGAAGTCAGGCGCTGAACATTCTAGGTCATGGCCTGATACTGCCGCCTATCTGTCACAATATCTCTCTCGTATGGCACCAAACTTAAGAAAAGTTGGCATAGACCTTGACAGAGACCGCACCTCATCTCTGGTTACATCCGTGAGTTTATCGCAATATTTTCTGGGTTTATTTTTGTCGGAGTTATTACACGCAAGCCCAGAGAGGATGATCAAGAATTAGCATGGTCAGAGCATATTAAACGCATTCTAAAAATTATCTCCGTTGCTATTCTTTCTTTCATTATAACTGGTTTTTCGCTCGGTTATCTATGGCTGCCTATTGATGATACTGTATTCAACGTAGCACTAAGAGACATAGATGGACTTCCGCCTTTTTTTCAAATCAGTTTATTGACTCTTTGGATGTGTTTGCCTGGGATAGTCTTTTCTTTTATAAGATTATTTAATCCTCGCAAGAAACTGATTTCTTTATTTGTGTGGCTAATTTTAAGTTTTATATTCTACTGTATCTGCCTTTTTTTAGCCTTTATTGGCTGCTTTGGGTATTGCGGAGGATAACCCGCTAAAACCTACCAAACCTACTGAGATTCTCACAAGCCTTTATATTCAAGCTGCACTATGCCCTCATAAAGCCTCTGAATACCTATAGCAGAGCCATAGGAGTCATGCGCTGTCCGTTTGTCCAGATGCCCGACCAGTGCCTCTCTGACCTCCCTATGCACGTTTGTATTACGCATCGCATCTATAAAAGTATGCCGAAAGCTGTGAAAGCTGGTTTTATCTGTTTTTATCTCTATCTGTTTTAGAAAATGGCCGAACCGTTTAGAAAAGCCGTTGGAATAAGTGCCGTCATTAGACAGGGGTAAATCAGAGAATAGCCTTTTTTCTTCTTTCTCTGCCTGTTTATTGCAGTAATCCAGCAGGCCCAATTCTATCAGCTTGGGATGTATAGGGGTTTTGCGCTTGCTGGAAGACGTTTTTAATCGCTTGTCCTGCCCATCCTCGTTAAAATCAAAAACCCATATATCTCCGACCTGTTTAATATCGGAAACATACAACTGGCAGATTTCCTGCATCCTTGCCCCTGAGTACAGAGCTATGAGCGGAATCCAATACATGCCGTCTCTACTGGCTTTATAAGCTGGTGCTGAGAATATGGCCTGAAGCTGTTCAAGGGAAAATGGGTGTTTCTTGTCCTCCGGTCTTTCATCGTCCTTGAGGTTCAGCCCGTTAAAGGGATTTACGGCATCATAATAGCCATTCCTGATAGCCCAATTCATCAGGGCAATCATCCTAGACAGCTTGTCGTTGATTGATGATACAGAAAGACGCTTGTTCTCTGGAATATGATCAAGGTTTATTTGTTTTATAGAGGCATGTTTATAAATCTTCTTCATATTGGCCGGAAGGCGCATAAGAGTAGTTTTAAACAGTCTGGCCTTTTCCTTGTTAATTGACTTTATAGACGTATCTCCCACAATCTCCAGCCATAGGGCAAATACTCCTCTTTTCTTATCTGTTGTCTTTTCACGGTCACTGCTGCACTCGGCTAAGTAAGATTCGATGACCTGAGAAACCATATCCTTGTCCTCCATGTTCGGGGAGGCTGCCTCGGGAGTTAGCACAGGAGTTGAGAGCTTGCTATGCTGTAAGAAATCTAGCTTGTCGAGGAAAACGGGCGCAGTAAATCGCCCTGCATATGCCTCTTTAAAAGTCCCTTGCACGGCCTCCAGCATGGCAAAGCTGCGTGTTCTGGCCTCGGCATAGTCCTTCGTCTTGAGTGAATAGAACATCTCCCTTTGACCAAGAATCGGCCTTAAAGAAATCGGAACAGCAAGCCGGAAGTAATAGTGTCCATTCCTGTTCAACAGGTGGGGATATTTGGACATCTTTGTAGCACTCCTCTGTAGCAGAAACAGAGAAATGACCAGAGAGTTTTAGTAAGTAATTGATAAACTTAGAATTGGTGGAGATGAACGGGATCGAACCGTCGACCTCCTGCATGCCATGCAGGCGCTCTCCCAGCTGAGCTACATCCCCTTAGGAAAATCAGGCTAGAACATAGCTGCGTTATAGCCGTCTTTCAAGGTGATTCTAAGGCATTGAAATATAGGCACTATCATCGGCCGCCACTGCGCCCTCCTGAAAAATTGTGCTATTCGGCAAAGAATTGATATGATCCCTATGAAACACAGGGAGGACAAAATGAAAGCTTCAAAAGCAAGGGTATGCGCCGCTGTTGTCTCCGCACTCGTGATGGTGACCGGCGCGGAAACGGCAACCGCTTACAAGCTCTATACCCAGGAGCAGATTGACCAGTTCCAGAAAAGCGTCGCGCAGAACGATCCGGAAGCGGAATTCAATCTGGCCCTGGCTTATTACTCCGGCAACGGCGTCAAGCCGGACAAGAAACAGGCAGTCGCTCTGCTGAAAAAATCCGCAGAACAGAACTATCTCATGGCGGAGTTTTATCTGGGCACGGCTTATAACGAAGGTTGGGACGGAGAGGATAAAAGCCAGGCGTTCGACTGGTGGCATAAGGCCGCGCAGAATGGGTATGTCTACGGCGAGTTTAATACGGCCACCTGTTATCATGATGGCGTTGGCGTAGAAAAGAATGACAAAGCGGCATTTATATTGTGGCAGAAAGCTGCTGATCAGGGATATGCGCCGGCGCAATTTGATCTAGGCAACATGTACCACAATGGCGAAGGCGTTACGAAAGATGACAAGAAATCCGCGGAGTGGTGGCAGAAAGCCGCAGATCAGGGCAACAAAGACGCAAAAGAAGCCCTGAAGAATATAAGCAAATAGCGTTATTCGTTCCACATAAAAAAACACCCGCACTGTCAGGCGCGGGTGTTTTTTCTATCGTGTGTGTTAGCTTTTTAACGACCCATCTTGAAGGTGTGTTTGTGAGCCGTAGTTGCTGCATTGAGCGTATTGGTTCTCGAGTTCTGGTTTGTAAATGAATCCGTCAGCTTGGACGTGCCAAAAATCTTTTTGTTGTCAAAGCTGCCGCTGAAGTTAAAGAAGTCTGATTTCTTGCTTGTAGCCGCTTTAACCGTTGATGCAGCAACAAGAAGCCTTGCTGGAAAAGATACAATCTTCCCTGCAATGCGCCCGGCAATGCCGCCGCCAATAAAGCCCAGAATGCCGAGGCCGACAGCTCCTGCTGTTGTTGTTGCTGCCGTGACACCAAGATAAGTGCCTGCAATGACGCCCGCGAGCGGACACAGCCCCGCCACTAATATACTTGCTCCGATAAAAAGACCTTTTGCTACTGTAGATGCCTTCATAATGTGTGTTCTCCTGTTTTGTTAACTGACTATTTGCTAAAGTCTGTTTGTAAATTATCATATTTCATAATACATGTCATTATATTTCTGGAAAATAAATAAATTTACAAATAATTTATTATATATCAAATAGTTAATTGAATTTTTGGGAGGATTTCAACTGCGGTTTTATCAATGCAGCGCTTTACCGAAGGGATTAATCCCCCAGCGATTCTGTGCTATTCGGCACTAGCCTGCCGGTCCCCGTGGCAACGATAAAGCGTTAAGGGGCTAACCTCCTGAAAAGCATGATGGCCTCACCTTTCGATGAGACCATCATAGCTGTACGAATTAATGCTTTCGGACGTATGCAGATTACCTGCGGTCGCCCATCAGCTGCAGCATGAACTGGAACAGGTTGATAAAGCTCATGTAGAGGTTCAGCGCGCCGAGAATGGCCATCTTGGAGTTGGATACATCGTCGCCGCTGCGGTAGACGCTTTTCAAACCCTGCGTTTCCCATGCGGTGAGACCGGTGAAAATGATCACGCCCGCGACAGAGACAACGAACTGCACCATCGCCGAGTGCATGAAGAAGTTAACAAAGCTGGCGATGATAATCCCGAACAGCCCCATGACCATGAACGAGCCCATGCCTGTCAGGTCACGACGCGTTGTGTAGCCAAAAAGGCTGGTGCCGCCGAAGGTCGCCGCAGTGATGAAGAACACGCGCGCAATGCTCTCGCCCGTGTAAATGAGGAAGATGCTGCTGAACATCAGCCCCATCAGCACGGAGTAGACAAAGAAAGTCGTTTTCAGCTGCTGGGCGGATTGGCGGGCAACACGTGCAGGGCTGAAGCCGACGAAAATAACGATGAGGGGCACAATGAGCATGAACAACCACCCCATTGCCGTACCGAAAAGGAAGTGCATGAAGTCGGGCATCGAGGACACGCCGAAGGCAACTCCTCCGGTGATCACAAGGCCGAGGCTCATCGTGTTGTAGATGCTCCGCATATAGGATTGCAGACCGGCATCAATCGCCTGACCGCCGGCATAGCTGCTGCTCCGTGATGGTGAATTTGAAGGATCGTAAGACATGTTTATCTCCCTTTCATAAAAACTAACCTGATACTTATATTATACTCCGCAAATTCCTAAAGTTCACTGGTTATTAAGGTTCACTGGTTTCTTAAATAAGGCGCGGGCTTCTGCTGCAGCGCCCGCCAAGTGCCTAAAAAACCTGCAATTAATGTGATCGCCAGACAAAGAGCCGTAATGCAGAAAAGCACCGGCCAGTCGAACTTCCAGCTTAAGTCCATAACATATTTCTGCACACTGTATGCCGCCACGGTACCGAGACCCGCCGCAATGACCACGGTCAAAATGCCAAGGATGCCGTATTCAAGCAGGAATGTTTTCAGGATGCGCCCCTGCGTCGCGCCGAGAACTTTCAAGATGATCGCGTCATACAAATGCCGTCTTCTTGCCGCCGCAATACCGCCTGCCAGCACCAGCGTTCCNNTCTTGACGCAAGTGATGTTCGGAAACTGGTGCGAAATCTTCAGTTGCATATCCTCCTCTCGGTCCTTGTCGACGATGACCGTCGCCAGGTAAGTGGCAGGTGCTTTTTCAAGAAAACCCGGCGCGAAGGTGATGGCAAAATTCATGGTGAAACTCGACCAGTCGATCTCTCGGACATTAGCCACTTTCGCCGTGATGTCACTGCCGAAAATATTGACGGTGATCTCGTCGCCGACGCCGATGTTGAAGGCGCGCGCCACTTCCTTGGCGATGGAGATGATGGGCGGTCCTTTATAATCCTTGTCCCACCACTTACCCGCAACGACATGGCTGTAGGCGGGCAGATCCGCCGTATAGGTGAAGCCGCGGTCGGAATTGATCACCCAGCTTTCGTTCTGGTCGACCAGCGCATCTTCGGCCTTCTTACCGTTAACCTCCATGATGCGGCCACGAAGCGAAGGCATCATCACCAGCCCGTGCGCCGATGTCTCCGACGCCACCAGCGCCTTGAAATCATCACGCTCCGTCGTCTGCACGTCGAGGAAGAAGAATGACGGCGCATCGGCAGAAATGTCTTCGGTTATCAGCCGCATAAAGTTGTATTGCACCAGCGCTACCGCGACCAGAACCGTCAGCCCAAGGCCGAGCGATAAAATGACGCTGGTGGAAATATTGCCGGGGCGGTAAAGGTTGGCGATCGCCATGCGCACTTCCGGCGCGGCGGGAATGCGAAGCCGCTTCACCGACAGCTTCATGAGCGCCGAATAACCGTAGAAAATGCCGAATGTCGCAACCGAACCCGCGACAAAATACATGACCAGCCGCTGGTCAGTCGATGTGAGGATCGTGAGCAGCGCCAGCGCCTGCGCGGCAATCAATATCCACAGCATGGTATCCAGCGAGGGCTTTTGTTCCTTCGGCGCGACAAGATCACGGAAAAGATCTGTCGGCGACACGCGCACGGCACGACCAATCGGCCAGAGACTGAAGCACAGCGTAGTCAGATAGCCATAGGCTGCCGCCTGCAGCAGCGCCGCAGGATAGACATGCACCTGATCGGTCAGCGACAGTTTGGCCGTCAGCAGCGCACCCGCCCCCTGCGCCACAAGGATACCTATCAGCAGCCCGAGCAGGATGCCGAAGGTGGCGAGCATGAAAATCTGGATCATATACATGCGGAAAACGAACTTGTCCCCCGCGCCAAGGCATTTCATCGTCGCGATATTGGCGAGCTTGCTCTCGAGGAAGCTGCGCACCGCATTGGAAATACCAACCCCGCCGATGAGTAGCGTCGTGAGGCCGATCAGCGTCAGGAACAATGTGAGACGGTTGACCATATGCTCCAGCTGCGGCGATGCGGTGAGGAAATCGCGCCCGCGCCATGCCGCTTTGGGGAATTGTTTCTTGATAGCATCTTCGACTTTCTTCAAATCGGCAAAGTCATGCACATAGGGCGTGATCACCTTGTAATCGTAATACACCTGGCTGCCGAGGGAATTGAGGCCGGTGGCGTCGAAAATACCGCTCGATATCATTAGCCTTGGCGCCAGCGAAAAGTGCATGTTGCCGGCGCGGTCCGGCTCTCTGGCGATGATGCCGTTGACGCGGAACTTCTGCTGGCCGACGTATATATAGTCTCCAAGGTGAATGTGCAGCCGCATCAGCAGCTCTTTTTCCACCAGCGCGCCCCAGTTGTCCTGCTGCACGCCGTTCACCACATCGGGTAGGATCAGGTCCTGCATGCCCCGCTTGATCGTATTGCCTTTCTCGTCGACGATTTCCAGCGCGCCATAGAGCGGATAGAACGGATCAACCGCCTTCAACTCCGTCAGCGTCGACTGGTCGCCGTCTGCACGCCGTGCCATGGCACGGGTTTCGACGACAGTCGTGATCGGTCCGACTTTATCATGAAGGAATTTCACCTGCTCGGGCGGGGCGGGTGTGTAGATGGTACGCAGCGCAATATCGCCGCCGAGAATGTAGCGCCCATCGTGATGCAGGCTTTCCACCAGCCCGCGCGACAATGACTGTATGCTGGCAATCGCGCCTACGCCCAGAACCAGACAGGCGAGAAAAATGTAAAACCCTTTCAGCCCCGCCCGCAGATCGCGACGGGCATAGATCAATGGCAGAAAGAGTGTTTTCAGAGACCGTGTCACGCCGCCACTCTGCCATCGCGCAATTTAACCTGCATGTCGCAGCTGCCGGCCAGTGTGGCGTCATGCGTGACGAGGATCAGTGTCGTACCATGCTTGCGTGTCATGTCAAACATCAGGTCCATGACCTTCTTTCCCGTCTCGGCATCGAGGTTGCCGGTCGGCTCGTCGGCAAGGATCAGGCGCGGCGTGGTGACAAAGGCACGTGCAATCGCAACGCGCTGCTGCTCCCCGCCGGACAACTGCCCAGGATAATGCTTCACGCGCTCTTTGAGCCCGACGGCCTCCAGCGCCGCTGCGGCTTTCTCGAATGCATCCTTGTGACCCGCGAACTCAAGCGGGATGGCGACATTCTCGAGCGCCGTCATGGTCGGGATCAGATGGAAATTCTGGAAGACGATACCGATATTGTCGCGCCGGAATGTGGCCAGCGCATCTTCGGACAGCCCGCCCAGCTTGGTGTCCGCCACCTCAACCGAGCCGGAGGTCGGCTTCTCAAGCCCGCCGAGCACCATCAGCAGCGTCGTTTTCCCCGAACCGGACGGCCCCATGATGCCGACAGTTTTGGAGCCGGGCAGGTCAAGCGAGATATCTTTCAAAATATGGACGCTGCCCGCTTCACTTTTCAGGTGCAAATCGACATGATCCAGTTTTAGAATGGACGACATGAAACGTATCCCTTACAAAATCATTTTACTGCTAACGATTATGGCTCTTTTCGTCCTCTCGGTAAATTCTCTTTGCGCCGCTGCGGGCGAGAAAAAACTGCTGGTATTCGGCGATAGCCTGACAGCAGGTTATGGCATTCTTTATGATCAGGCCTTTCCGGCTCAACTGGAGAGTAAGCTGAGAGCTGGAGGTTATTCAGTAAAAGTCATTAATGCAGGTGTTTCGGGCGAAACAACATCCGGCGGCCTTGCACGGCTGGAATGGACGCTGGAGCAGAAACCTGACTTCGTTATCCTCGAACTCGGCGCCAACGACATGCTCCGCGCCATCGACCCTGCCATTACCCGCGCAAATTTACAAAAGATGCTGGATATCCTTCAGCAGAAAAAAATCCCCGTGCTGTTTGCCGGTATGAAAGCCACGCCCAATCTTGGCAAAAAATTTGTCACGGCTTTCGACGGCATATATCCGGCGCTGGCGAAGAAATATCCGGTGATCTTCTACCCGTTTTTTCTGGAGGGTGCGGCACTGCATCCGAACCTGACGCAGGATGACGGTCTGCACCCGACCCCTGAAGGCGTTACTGTGATCGTTAGCAACATTCTGCCTGATGTGAAGAAGCTGCTGAAGCAGTAGCTCACCCCTTCCATTGCCCTAGCATCCTTCTATATATATGTAAATAAATATTGACACACCTATAGGGAATCAGTTATTATCCATAATATAAACAACGGCGTAGAAATATATATTATTCTTTATAACGCATAAATTACAAAGGGTTAGTAATGAACCGGAATTTTGAAAGAGCGTCCCAAAGACCCGAGCGGATCGACACGGTTATCATCCCCATCGCTGGAAAAGGCACACGTCTTTTGCCGACAACCAAGGCCATACCAAAATTTTTCCAGACCGTCGGCGACCTTCCTCTTATCCAGTATGCCGTGGAAGAGGCCAGAAGAGCCGGGATTAAAAAATTCGTTTTCGTTGTTGATGATGATCCCCTCAACAGGGAGCTCATAGAAAAGCATTTCCTGCCGCAGGAGGGGCTTGAAGAGCACCTCACCGCCAAAGGCATGCTCGATAAAGTGGCCGAGATCCGGCGCCTGCAACTCAAGCCGGAACAGCTGGCATTCGTTGTACAGGACAAGCCGACAGGCATGTGGGATGCCATTGAACGCTCGAGGCCGTTTATCACCGGCGACGCTTTTGCCGTTATCTCTCCCGATGACCTGATCCTGCCCGCGATGGCCGGACTGCCCGACCTGATCAAGCATCACCAGAGGGGCACCATCACGATCGATGTCGAGCAAACCCCGATGGAAGACATATCCAAATTTGGCGTTATCAAGTACAGCGATGCTGCCGACGGTACTATGGCGATCGAAGACGTTGTTGAAAAACCGCCGCAGGAAGAAGCACCATCGGACATGGCGATTGCCGGCCGGTACATTTTCCCGACCTCGATCTTTGAAGCCTTTACGCCCGCCGTCAAACCGAGCGTTAAAAACGAAATCAGCCTGTCCCATGCCATCAAAGGCGTTAGTGGCGTGATACCGGCCTATGCAGCCCCGATCCCCGGTACGAAATACGATGGCGGCAGCAGGGCCGGCCTTGCCATGGCCAACATGCGCGTCTACGCCGAGGACGCGGAAATCACCGCCGCCATCGAGAAAAAGAACAGGCAAAAAACCCGCACCGGAAAAACCTACCGTAACGGTCTGCGTGCCGTGAGATAGCTTTGATCAACTGTATGGCACTAAAAAAAGCCCCGGCTTTTCGCCGGGGCCTTATTATTTATTTAAAAGCGAGGTACCGATATTAAGCGGCCTTTTTGCTCAAGGCTGCTTTTGCCTGTTCGCATATCTTGCCGAAAGCAACAGCGTCTTTAACAGCGATATCGGCCAGAACCTTGCGGTCGAGCGTGATACCGGCTGCTTTGAGGCCGCCGATAAACTTGGAGTATGTCAGACCGTGCAGACGCACACCGGCGTTGATACGCTGGATCCACAAGCCGCGGAAATCGCGCTTCTTGTTACGGCGGTCGCGGTAAGCGTAACGCAGCGCTTTTTCAAGACGCTCGAGGGCAATGCGGAAGCATTTGCTGCTGCGGCCCCAGTAGCCTTTGGAAAGTCTCAGGACTTTTTTATGACGGTTGATGGAGGCTGTACCGCCTTTTACACGAGCCATGTTACGCGACCTCCTTCTTGTTTGCTACGGCAGCAGCAGGGCGCTGACGCTTGCGGTTGTTGCGGCGCAGGCCGCTCTGGTATGGCATGAAGTTGTCGAGAATTGTCTTGGCGTTCATATCCAGCAGGATAAGCGTCGCACGGCCTTCATGTTTCATTCTTTTGGATTTGCTGGTCAGGCGGTGGCGTTTTGCCGCGGCACGGGACTGCACCTTGCCGGTGCGGGTCACACTGAAACGCTTCTTCGCGCCCGAGTGGGTTTTCATCTTTGGCATTTTGTTTTCCTTTCAAAAGAGCGATCGAGGCAGCCAATTCGAGCCAGATCGCCATTAACGAAGGCCTGTTTTAAAGGAATTATGCATAGAGAGTCAAGCTAAAGACAAAAGAATATAATTTACATAATATAGTAAATGGGCGTTTAAGGGTGGCTTTGCAGGGGTAATCAGGGGTCAGCTCCGCACAAGGCGGACGGAATTTCTGCTGGTTCTCAGGTCGGAGTGAAGCTGGCCGTTGCTGAAACACTGGCAGCGGCCATAGACATCACTGACCTCTGTCGATGACCAGTAAAAGCCCTCGGGATCATCGCCAGTCAGGTTAAGCCCGCCGATGGCGGCACGGCTGTTAAAGATCATTTTCAGTTCAGATGCCGACGGCACGCGGTATTCCCGCCCCTCTTCTTCGGACTTCTCCACGGCGCGTTCCTGTGCCTTGTCAAAAGACAGCAACACTTCCTCATCGGCAGGCGCAACAAATATCGGCAGCTCCGTATCCGGAGAGATGCCCGCGAAGATGGCGCCATCCGCCATGCGCGTGCCGACTTCCAGCTCGTCGATATTTTCTTCGGCTTTATTCTCTGCCGCTGTTTTGACAACGGACTGACGCCACTGTGCCTGCAGTCTGGCTATAACATCATCTGTGGCCGGCTTTATCTTGACAGGGGCTTGTTGCGCTTGCGCAGCATTCATTGGTTTCAGTCTCTGACAAGGCGGAGTGCCCGGACGCTGCCGAAGTCAGCCGCCTCTTCATTTCCGGTGGCGAAAGACTTGCTCCACATGCTGAAGCCATCACAGGCTGTCGATGTCCAGTAGAAATCGCCCTTATTTGTAGATGCCATCTCCTTAAATCCGCCGATAGCGGCACGGTTATTAAAGAGAACGCGAAGCTCTTGTCCGCTGGGAACGCGATGAGAGATGCCTGTCTCCTTGGATTTCTTTTTGGCCTGCTTCTTGGCTTTTTTAAAGTCCAGCAGCCCCGGCTCATCTGCCGGTGTGACAAACATCGCCGCTTGCGTGTCAGGAGATACTCCTGCGTACACTGTGCCGTCTTGCATCTGTGCGCCAATTTGTATGTCAGCAACCGCTGGAACTGTTTTCCCAGCCTTATTGGGCGCGGTAAAACTATCCTTCAACATCTTTTGTTTTTCAAACGCCAGATCTTTTTTAAGCATGATCTGTTTATCAATTTCTTTATCGAGATTTTTTACATCATTCAGCAGAGACTTCATCACCTCTTTGTCACCAGACTTTGTCGCCAGTGACAGAGCAGTCTCCCCGTTGGCGTCAGTAACGGTCTGCGGCTTGGCACTTTCTTCTGATGTTTCCGATGGCGCTTCCGACGCCGCTTCTTCATCCTCCGGCGTGCCGTAAATCTTTTCCCTCATCTCGTGCACCTTGGTGAGCCACTCCGGCAGTTTCGCGGGTGGACCTTTGTCTTTATTCGACGACTTGTCGCGCTTAACGCCATCGCGCATGTCATGCCAGTCCACCCACCAGTCCGGCCAGTGTATCGGCTCAGATTGAGAAGGTTGCGGCTCTGGTGTCTCCAGCGGCTTCTGCTCTTTTGGCTCTGGCTGCTTTTTCTGCGCGTCGCTCATAGAGATCATTCTTCTTAATAGTTAAATACCGGCGTCCAATGTAACAGATTCTATATAATATGACAAAAGGAATCATGGATTCCGTTAAATAAATATTTAAGTTATTGATATTAAATGTTAATTTTTTACTTGCCCAATGATCTTAAACTCTGCATTATATGGTCTATGAAAAAGAAACAGATACACAAGGCCTTTAAGGGCGTCGTCACGATCAAGCGCTCCGCCATCGAACGCGGCACGCTGGCCTTGAGCTGGAACCATATCAGCAAGAAGGCTCCGGCGGGTGACGGGCATCCCGTGCTGGTTTTCCCCGGCTTCCTGACCAATGACACCTTCATCGCCCCGTTGCGCGACTGCATCGCCGAAAAAGGCTACAAGGTTTACGGCTGGGATGGCGGTTTCAACATCGGCCTCGACAAAAAATCCGGCCAGCAGATGCGCGCTCATCTGAAACAAATTTTCGACGAGAACGGCGGACAGAAAATCACGCTCATCGGTCACAGCCTCGGCGGCATCTTTGCGCGCGAGCTGGCGCGGGAATTTCCCGACGTGGTGCGCGATGTTATCACGCTCGGCACGCCCTTCGGCGGCATGGCCGACAAAACGGCGACACCCGGATACCTCGGTGATCTCTATGGCCAGCTTAATCCCGCAACGGCGCATCTGCTCAAGAGCGACAAGATGACAGACAGGCTGCTGACGCCGCCGCCCGTGCCAACGACATCTATATTTTCAAAAACAGACGAAACTGTCGACTGGCGCGCCTGCCTCAATCCGATATTGCCCCAGACAGAAAATATCCAGATCCGCGCCAGCCATGCCGGGATGCCCTTCAACCCGACGGCAATCAATGTGATACTCGACCGCCTCGGTCAGAAGGAAGGCGCCTGGCAGCCCTTCGCCCCCAAGGCCTCCGCCGTAAACAATATTTTCTATCCCGCAGGGTCCGAAGAAAAACTGGCGGCACCGAAAAATCCCGGCTGGGATCCCGCCAAACTGAAAACGCAGGCTTTCTTCAAAAAATCCGGGCTGAAATAAACCCCGCATCGCCCGTTGATTCTTTTTTAATATGAAAATAGATAAATTGGCCCCAGTATAGTAATTTTCCTTATTATTTTTAAATGGGGTGATATTACAAGCCCAAATTTTACTCTTTCCGATTAGTGCTTATTAACCAAGAATTAAGTATAAATATTCCATCATGTAACTCGGCTTTGTTATATACTGTTTACAGGTTTGGAATTGCTGGGGAGCAAGACAATGATAGGTGCATTAGTGCGTAACGTTTTATCTTTCTTTCATATTGGCAACGGGAGCCTGAACAGCCCCGTTGATACCCGCCGCAAGTTTACCCGCCATAACGGAGTCCACGCCGAAGTGTCGGTCGGGAACAGGGCTTATAGCATCCGCGACTGGAGCCTCGGGGGCGTCTCCTTCGAAACGGCACCCGATGCCGGCATCACTGCCGGCGACAAGATTCTGCTGGTGCTGAAATTCCGCTTCCTGCACGAAACGATCACGATCCAGCATCCGGCAGAGATTGTCCGGACGGCCAAACGCGGCATCGCCGCGCAGTTCTCGCCGCTGTCTATACCGGTGCGCCGCGATTTTGACCGCGTGCTCGACAGCCTGCACACAGAAAGATTCTTAGCCTCACAGGCCGCTTAAGATGGGCGCTCTTGTCGCGGTCATGGGCATTGTCGGGTTCCTTGTCCTCCTTGCCTACATAAACTTCCCCCCTCCTTATGCCAAGAAAAAGCTTGTCAGCGTCTTTGACACAATGGTGCTGGGGGTCTGCGCCTTTATCTGCCTGATGTGGGTCCTCAACATCCGCGGCTCTCTGGCCAATACCGCCGATGAACAATACCTGCTGCCCCTGTCAGTCGCCGGAGCCGTGGGTATCGAAATCCTTTTTCTGGGCGTTTGCTTTTTGCTGCGCAACTTCTGGGTTTTCAAACCACCCAGCCGACCCGGCGGCCGCGGCGGCATTTTCGGGCTTTAAACGCCCTCATCGGCATTCTTCAGTATGCAGTGCGGCCTTTTTCTACCGGCTTATTGTGGTCGATCTTGATCGTGATGGTGAGGAAGCTTGCCAGATCGCGGAACGTGATCACGCCGAGGAACTTTCCTCCTTCCGCCACCAGCAGCAACTCCCTGCCCTTGCGCTGCATGATGTCAAGAGCATCGGCGGCGTTGGATTCCGGCTTGACGACAATAGAGCGCGTTAACGGCTCCATCACACTCGCCACGTGCAGCCAGTTCCATTTATGGCGGTCGAGTGACAGGATGGATGACAGGCTCACGATACCAACCAATGCCCCGTTGTCTATGACTGGGAAAATCCGCTGGTAATGCTTATTGATGTAATGGTCCACCAGATCCGCCACGAGCAGGTCAGGCGACACCGTCACCACCTGATTGTGCATGAAGCGCGATACCGGCTCCGTTCCAAGCAGCGAGCGCGTTTCCATTTGACGCACGGCACTGGCGCCGGAGGCGTGCACAAAAAATCCCAAAAGCCCCCACCATATGCCGGCGATCGTGTCATCTCTCACAGTAAGCTCGTAGCAGGCGTAGCCGAACAGGCCATAGGCAAAAAATGCACCACAATCTGACGCAATGCGCGTTGCCGTCACCAGATTGTTTTTGTAGTGCCAGATAATGGCGCGCAGGGCGCGTCCGCCGTCGAGCGGAAAGGCAGGTACGATATTGAATACGGCCACCATCATGTTCAGGTTGCCCAGGCTCTTGAGAACGCAGGGCAGGACACCCGGCCTTATATACTCCGCATAAAGGTTGGCATCTGCCCAGAAAAAGAGCCCCATCAGAGCGCTCATGATGGGACCGGCCACCGCCATGAAAAACTCACCCCGCGGATTGCTGGGCTCCCCCTCCATCTCGGCCACGCCGCCGAAGATGAACAGGGTGATGCTGGAGATCGGCATTTGGAAATATTCGGCGATGACGGCGTGCGCCACCTCATGCATGATAATGGAGAACAGGATGCCCACCACCGTCAGTATGCCCATGAACTGATATGTGTCCTGTCCCTGACCGGCAAGGATGTGCGGGTATATTTTTTCGGACATCGTCCAGCTGATCAGGATAGCGAGAAAAAACCAGCTGGCGTCAGCCTTCACCTTGAAGCCGAAGAAACGAAACAGTGTTACGCGTTTGAAGGCCACTTATAATCCCTCGCTGGATGTAATGCCTTTGACATTGCCGGTGAAAATCATAATAATGATGAAACGCCGTAAAAAACAGAGATAGTTTTATAACATGCCTGTTAAAATACGAAAATTCATCACCGGCATCGCCCTTACGGCTTCATCCCTCCTGTTGTCAGGCTGCCTGACGGATGATCTTTTCACCTCCGCGCCGCCGCCCATCCCGCCAGTGCCCGTGGCACAAGTGACCGTGCCGCCGCCCAAACCGGATACGCCCCCGCTCTACTGCAAGATAGGCCGCGGCTCGGCCCTGTTCGGGCGGGACTGGTATGACTTTCAGGATGTCGAATTTACCCTCCACCGCGGTGAGCCCTCCAACGTCAACCTGACCCGCGTCCGCCACACCCAGCAGATGACCGTGCAGGCGCTGTTCGACGGCAAGTGCCAGAAGATTATTTTCTGCCCCTTCCTTAATGTGGGTCAGGACCAGCGCATTTCCTGTTCCAGCCTTTACGCGCTTGAAGACGACCTGCAGGACGGCATCAAGCGCACCTTTGACATCCCTGCCGCGGAGCGCGGCGGGTTTATCACCTGCGCCTATGCGCCAGAGCACCTGAAGCCGCTCGGCACGCCGGCGAATTGACAATCAGCTGAGGAAGGCGTACAACCCCGCTCATGTCAAAAACAACCCTTTCCAGCAAAGAGATGCTGAAGCGCCTTGTCGGCTTCGACACGACCAGCGTGAGATCAAACCTCGACCTTATTCACTGGGTGCAGAATTACCTGAAGGAATACGGCATCGAGTCCAGCCTGATTCATGACGCCACGAAGAACAAGGCCAATCTCCACGCCATCATCGGCCCGCAGAACGTTCCGGGCGTTGTACTGTCAGGCCACACAGATGTTGTACCTGTCGAGGGTCAGGCGTGGGACAGCGACCCCTTTACGCTGCGTGACCATGACGGTCTGCTCTATGGCCGTGGCACCTGCGACATGAAAGGCTTTATCGCCGTTGCCCTGGCAAAAGTGCCGGAGATGATCAGGCAGCCGCTGGCGACGCCAATCCATTTTGCGCTTTCCTATGACGAAGAAATCGGCTGCCTCGGCGCGCATGACATCGCCAGACATCTTGAAAAGCTGCCTGTAAAACCCAAGCTCTGCGTCGTCGGCGAGCCAACCGGCATGAAGGCCATCACCGGTCACAAAGGCATCTGCGACTTTGACTGCGTTGTGCATGGCAAGGAAGCCCACTCATCTCTCGCCCCTTACGCGGTAAATGCCGTTGAAAGCGCGGCTGAACTGGTGGCGTATATAAAGTCCGTCGCCCGCCGTATGGCCAATGAAGGTCCCTACAACAAGCAGTTTGATCCGCCATTCACTACAGTCCATACCGGCACCATGAAGGGGGGCACCGTCGTGAATATTGTGCCAAACCGCTGTGAATTTTCCTTCGAGATCCGCAATATCCCCGAAGTAAACCCCGAGACGCTGATCGAGGAGATCCGCCAGTACGCCTTCAAAACACTGGAGCCGCGGATGAAGGATATAGACCCAAAGACAGGCTTCGAGATCAAGGCCAGCGCCCGCGTTCCCGCCTTTGATATCATCAATACCGACCCCGCCGTGACCTTTGTACTGTCCCTCTCCGGCGCCAACAGCACCGAGAAGGTCAGCTTCGCTACCGAGGCTGGAATTTTTCATAGCGCTGGAATCCCAACTGTCGTCTGCGGTCCCGGCAGCATCTCGCAGGCACACAAACCCAATGAATATGTTGCCATCGACCAGCTCACCAAATGCGAGAACTTTATGGATAGACTCATGGAAAAAATGCGTAAAGCCGCATAATCTCCATCCCCTTTACGCGTACTCTTGCTTTATAATTAAATGCGTGACAACATCCTGAAAAATAGAGGAACTTCTGAAAGGCAATAAGTAATGTTCGACCACTACAAATGGCAAGCGGTGACTGGGGCGCAAGTCGAGCCCTTCCTGAAGCTGATCAACCCCATTCAAGGCAAGTATGTTGCCGGGCCATCGACAGCGACAGTCGAGTGGGCACAGATCCCTTTCTATACCACCATCGCGCTGGTGCGCGTGAACGACACCGCATGGGCGCCCAATACCGGCCCGTTCTGGTTCCTCGCCAAGCAGGGCCGTATGTTCATGCTCGATGGCTCCTCCGCGCCGATCCATGACGCGAATGAAGCCGACCCGATTTCCGTGACCGAACCCAAAGTGCTCGAATACCTGCGCTTTTTCTGCTACTTCGTGCACGGCGACGAAGGCCCGTTCCTGATCGTCGAAGATCTCAACCACCCTGCGCTTGATAAATCAAGGCTCGATGACGCCACGCGCAAGGTTATTGAAGGCGCTCTCCGCCCTGCTGCATTTGAAGGCAAGACGGACGAAGGTAACTTCGAAGCATCTGCCATGGTGCTCTACGGCAACGCCTTGTTCTCGGCACGCTTTTCGATTTCGCCTAACGGCATGATCGAGATGATCGACGACGAACCGATCGCCGCTGACCTGCCTGTCAAGAAGATCAAGCCGAACTACTAAACATGACAAAGCCGAAAAGCATTCATACCACCGTCCTGATTATCGGCGGCGGCCTTTCCGGCTTGACGCTTGCGGCAACGCTGGGCGAGGCCGGTATCGATGTCGTCTGCATCGACCGCAACCCGCCCGCAAACCAGCTGAAGCAGAAATACGATGGCCGTACGACAGCCATTTCATACTTCTCGCACAAAGTCATGCAAATGGCGGGCGCATGGGAAAAGATGCTGCCCGATTGCGAACCCATCCTTGATATCCGCGTAGCCGATGGCGACTCGCCCTTCTACCTGCATTTCTCCAGTGAGAAGGACGGCAATCCCTGCGCGGACGCGCATGAATATAATTCCGGGCGCGAAACGCCGCCCTTCGGCTGGATCATCGAGAACCGGCTGATGCGCGAAGTGCTGTTCAAAAATGTGCAGCGGCTAAAAAAACATGTGCGTCACATCGCGCCGGCGGAAATAAAGAAATTTATCCGCGACAAAGCTTCCGTCGGCGTTGTGCTGAAAGACGGCACACAAGTCACAGCACCGCTGATGATCGGCGCGGACGGGCGCGGGTCGGCTACACGCGAATGGCTCGGCATCGGCATCAATAAATCCGACTACAGGCAAAGCGCCATCGTCTGCAATGTCGCGCATGAACGGGATCATGAGAATGTCGCGGTCGAGCATTTTCACCCTGCAGGTCCTTTCGCCGTTCTGCCTATGACAGTAAGTCCTAAAGGCGAATACCGCTCTTCTATCGTCTGGACGGAACACTGCGGTGACGCAGGAAAAATCCTGAAGCTGTCGCCCGCCGATTTTGACAGGCGCCTGCAAAAACTTTTTGGCCCACATCTTGGCACAGTGAAACACGTTTCTTCACCGATGGCCTATCCTCTCGGTCTGATGCATGCGGAAAAATATCATGGCGAGCGCGTCGCGCTGATGGCGGAGGCGGCACATGTCATCCATCCGATCGCGGGACAAGGCCTCAACCTCAGCATGCGCGATGTCGCCGTGCTGACAGAACTGATTGTCGAACACCTGAAACTCGGCCTCGATATCGGCGGAGCGGCTCTGCTGAAAAAATATGAAGCGGCACGGCGCAGCGACACACTGCTGATGGCCGGTGTCACCGATATTCTCAACCGGCTTTTTTCCAATAACCTGCAGACGATTCGCCTGACAAGGGACTTAGGCCTTGGGATGGTTGAGAAATT
>PLXM01000010.1 GCA_003153235.1 Rhodospirillales bacterium | reverse complement strand
ATATTCAGATTTTAGATTCCAACGGAAGGCCGATGCTCCCTGCCGTGTCGAAGGCGTCCATGATCGCGGGCGGGACGGGACTTTCAGGTTCGACCCCATACGACGCTGCGGATCGTTTCTCGCAGCGCATGGGGGACATGAATTCTTGGCTCTGGTCACCCGATTCCCAGCTTAACCCTTATCGAGACACTATAACCGCACGCAACCGCGACATGGTGCGGAATGACGGCTGGGCATCCGGCGCGATCATGCGAACCAAAGATAACGTCGTTGGTTCCTGTCTGCGTCCGATCTCGAAACCAGATTATAGATTCTTGGAATACTACACTGGCAACAAGAAATTTGATGCGGTTTGGGCGGCAGAATATAGCCGCGCGCTCGACTCTCGTTATCGCTCGTGGGCTGAGGACCCGAGTTTTTATTGTGACGCGGCACAGCGCCACACCATTTCGCAGATTCTTGGACTGGCCTTCAGACATGAAATTATAGACGGAGATTCACTGGCGTCTGTTCTTTGGATGCCGGAACGACTGGGGCTCGGGAAGGCGCGTTACTGCACGGCGATTCAGCTTATCGACCCGGATCGTTTATCAAATCCGCAAAACACTTTTGACCAGAAAACATCCCGTGGTGGTGTTGTCGTATCACATGAGGGAGCTGCGGAAGCGTATTACATTCGCAAGGCTCATCAAGGCGACTGGTTTAATGCAGGCGATTCTGTCAATTGGCAAAGAATTCCTCGTTTTACCCCAGAAGGAAGATTCTTAATTATTCACAATTTTGAGGCCGATCGCGCAGGACAACATCGCGGTGGAGCGGGCATTCTTACCGCCGTTTTGCAAAAGCTGAAAATGCTTTACACGTTTGATAATGCTGAGCTTGACCAAGCAATTATAAGTTCTATTTATGGCACGTTTATTAAGTCGCCGTTCGATCCTGAGTTGGTTCAATCTGCACTAGGGAATGATAACCTGGGTGGCTACCAACAAATGCGTGGTGAGTTCCACAACAAAAAACAAATCGCCCTTGGCGGCGCGCGTATCCCACATTTATTCCCAGGCGAAGATTTACTGAGTGTGAAATCAGAGCACCCATCGACAGGTTATGCTGAGTTCCAGAAAACAGTTCTGCGCGCCATATCTCAGGCAACAGGTTTGTCAGAAATGCAATTGTCCGGGAACTGGGCGGATGCGACATACTCGTCGGCGAAGGGAGCGTTGAGTGAGGCTTGGAAAACGCTAGAGCGACGCCGCCAAGATTTCTGCAAAGGGTTTGCACAGCCGATATTCACATGCTTTGCAGAAGAGAGTTTTGAAATTGATGATCTGCCCCTTCCGAGCGGTGCCCCTGAGTTTCTGGAATGTCGTCAAGCATATTCTGCGGCTAAATGGTTGGGTCCGGGCAGAGGCCATATTGATGCCTCGAAGGAAGTTATGGGCAGCCAGCAATCAATCGAAACCGGCCTCAGCACTTTAGAAGATGAAGCTGGCAAGGAAGGCAAAACTTGGGAAGAGGTTCTCGACCAGAGATCGATTGAAATCGCTCGGTTCAAGGAACTTGGAATTCCCGTTCCGAGTTGGGGCGCGCCCATTGAGAACGACAGTGTGGTTCAGAAAATTGGATAGTGTAATGAACGGGAATCCTGTCCACATATATGTTCTAAAAGACCCACGCGATGGTATCGTGCGCTATGTTGGAAAGACCGAATGCGCTCTTAAAAAACGGCTCGTTCATCATTTACACAGCAGCAAGAAACCAGCCGATCACAAGGCGCGATGGATGGCGAAACTGGTGCGCGACGGCGTAACCCCGATCATAGAATCCATCGAGGTTTGCCCCTTTGAAATATGGCAAGAGCGTGAATGTTTCTGGATAAAGAAATATAGAGATGACGGCTTTGACCTAACAAATACAGCCGAAGGCGGGAAGGGCGCAAATGGTGAACTTATGCGCGCCATATGGACTCCCGAAAGACGGAGAAAATGGGGGGAGGCTGTAAGTGCGCGCAACTCTTCTGATGAGGCTCGCGCACGGTTGAGGGAGAGCGGCAAGGCAGTTTGGGAAGTCCCCGGGTATAGGGAAATGCAATCTGAGATACACAAAAAAGGACATACCCCAGAAACAAGAAATGCAGCGCGCTTGATCCTTGCTGAAACTAGGAAGCATCCCGGTTTCCAAGATAGGGTGAACGCTGGCAGCGCGGCTTCATGGACCCCAGAACGTCTAGCGCGTCGATCTATAATATCTAAGAATTGCTGGAATGACGAAAGAAAGAAACAGCACTCACTAACTATAAGTGCCCAAAAGAACGACCCTGAGAAAAAGGCTGCTTGGGTCAAAATGATGGCCGATAAAAGAAAAAATGGGGAAATGAAAAAGAGGGTTCCATTATCGGAAGAAGGCAGGAAGAGAAGAAGCATCCAGCAGACATCCGTCATGGCCGCCCGCCGCGCCGCAAAACAGCAACAACAGGCCGTACAATGAACCACCTCCCTCATCTCGCACAGCAAATTTTCGATGTCCCGCTTATGCTGCACCCATCAAAGGCCGAGGTTATCATCTCTGCCCTTGGCGGTCGTTTCGGCGTGTCGCATGACGGGTTTAACTTGGAACAACTGCCCTATGATTTCCAAGCGAAGGTTGGCGGCGCGCTGGAATCATCCCAAAAAGACAAAGGATATATTGTCGAACACTCGATTGGCATTATCCCTGTCACAGGAACCCTCGTCCATAAACTAGGTTCGATAAACCCGATGAGCGGAATGAGCGGATATAATTCGATCCGCGCCGCATTCACGGCGGCGATGAATGACCCAACCGTGAAGGCTGTTGTTTTTGATACATCGTCGTCCGGCGGAGAATGCTCTGGTTGTTTTGATTTGGTTGACGATATTTACCGCGCGCGCGGGAAGAAGCCGATGATGGCTATTCTCAGCGAAATCGCGTTTTCTGCGGCGTATGCGGTAGCGTCGGCGGCAGACGTGATAACCGTTCCCGTTTCTGGCGGCGTTGGCAGCATAGGCATAATCGCAATGGCGACTGACTATTCTCAGAAACTTGAGAACGAGGGCGTCAAGATTCATCTCATCACTTACGGAAAAAACAAGGCCGACGGGAATCCCGCCGTGCCGATGACTGATTCTGCTCTGGGCAGGATGCAGGAAGAAGTGAATCGCTTGGGTGAAATTTTTTGCAGGACTGTCGCGCGGAATCGCGGGTTGTCGATAAAGGCTGTGCGCGACATGAACGCCAGCACGTTCATGGGGCAAAAGGGCGTTGATGTCGGTCTGGCCGACAGCGTTCTGTCGCCGGAGAAGGCTTTCGAGACTTTAGTGAACTCGATTCGCTGACACACAATACCTTGTGTTCAAAACACAGTTGACAACCATATATGGTATGCTTCAGTATGATCCAGAAATTTACTGATTCTCTCGAATCAACTTCTGGAGCCATAAATGTCAAAAACCTCGTATGCACATCTCCTATCGTCCGTTCAAGCAGCCGCAGCGAAGGAAGTTGACGGCGGAATCGACGCGAAACCTGTAAAGGGCGCCGACGAAAAGCCGGAACCGAAGGACGACGAGTTGGACGGCAAGAAGAGCAAAAAAGCCAAGTCCAAAAAGATGGAGT
>PLXM01000126.1 GCA_003153235.1 Rhodospirillales bacterium | reverse complement strand
GCCGAGTTTGCCCAGCGTCTGCATCAGACCCGTGACCTTGCCCTTTTTGCCGAGAGCCGTCACACGCACTTCTTCCAGCGCGGAAATGTCGTTGGCAGCCTTGACGGTTTCCACCAGTTCTTTTTTCAGGGCTTCAAGGTTGCTCATCATTTACGGTTCCGTTCCGGGGGCTAATGTCACACGTAAACCATCCATCTTTTCGTTCAGGAGAATCTGGCATGACAGGCGGGAATTATCCTGCACTTNNAAGGCATTGTCCAGTTGGTCTGTTTCTTCAGTCGTGGGCTGATAAAGCCTGCCCAGCCACGCTTCGTCCACATAAACGTGGCACGTGGCGCAGATGCAGGCACCGCCGCACTCGGCCTTGATGGGTAGTTTATGGTCGCGGATGACTTCCATCAGCCGCCAGCCCTCGAGGCCGTCAAGCGCATGCACGTCACCCTCCTGGTCTGTCACATATACTTTCATGTGGTCAGACCATCGCGTTTTGAGCCAAGAATTTCTTTCAGGGCAAAAGCTGTTCCGGCGTTGAGCAGGGCAACAGCGAGCAGCGATAGCGGCGCGCCGGCAGCCGTGATGGCGATTTGCTGCGCATCCGTGAGCTTGAGGGGCACATCAGCATCTGCCGCGCCCGCCAGGACAGTGACGGCGATAAGCTGGAACAGGAAGGCGACCGGAAAAGTGCAGAGCATGGCCACGCTGATCAGGCGCAGTGAAAACAGCATGCCCCATGTTTTCTGCAGAACCTTGCGTATCGGGTAATGGACGGCGGCCACAATAGAAACGACGCCGAAGCGCACGCCCCAGAACATGGCGCCGATGGTCAGTAGCCCCGTTGCCGTGACCAGCCAGTTGATGCCCCATAGCTTCGAGTCCAGCGCCGTCAGCAGAATGGAAGTCGCCGCCGCAGAACCCATGTTGAAAAGTATGGCGGTCAGCATGGAGAGCTTCATATCATGGTGACGCTCGGCAAGGTATGCGGGGTCTTTCGTCAGATGCCCCACCCGTTCACCCAGCAGCAGGAGCCGCGTCTCGAGAAACATGAACCACGCCAGCAGCGCCATGGCCGGCAGTCCCCACAGATAACTTTCTATTGGCGAGGCGTCGGGGCGCTGGAACTGAGTAAAAAGGGCTGTGGCAAACTGCGCGCCCATGGGCAGCAACCCCAGCTTCAGCAGGTAGAGCCATTCTTTCCCTGCAAAAGCGTAGGCATTTCTGGCTGCCTTAAAAATACTGAATCGCCCGCTATCCATTATCTGTTACCCATCACATTGTCCTTGCGGCTTATTTTGACGGCTTTAATACTTTCCGCCAAGGCTCTCGTGCAGTTTATTATATTTTCCATAACTATATCGTTTGACATAGAGTAGGAATCGGTGTAATAATTAGCTTTGCCGCTTTTGGTTTAGGGAAGATTATTTTGGACAGTATTCAAGATCCCGTTAACAGAAACTCCATGCGTCTGCCCCGTAATATATGGCGCAGCGGCTGGCTTGCCGGCATGGTTATAGGGCAGCTTCTGGGGTTTCTCGTGGCAGCTCAGAAAATATCCGTTTTACCAACATTGCCGCCCACGGTAGTTCTGCCCACGCTGTTTGTTGCGACGCTGGCGGGGGGCTTGCTGGGAGGCACGGCAGCGGGCAGGGTGGTAAGATATTTCAAACGTCCCGTAGAAGAAAAACCGATACACGAATATATATTCCAGGCCCTTGCCGAGACAAACAATAAACTTGCTGAAATGTTTATTGATGAAGACTTTAATACCTCTGCCGCCAACGGTAACACCGACAGGCGCCAGATGAAAGCGAAGCCCGAACTAAAGCCTGCGGCCCCCGTTCTCATGTCGCCCAGGATGGGTTGAATATAGATATAATAGTATAGGCGCGTTATTTTACGCCAAGTTTTTCCTGCAGGTTAGAGCTAGAGGTCGTGTACTCGAACCGCCACTTCCGTTCCGGATGCACATAGCGAAATGCCTTTTGCGCCATGAGCGCCGCTTCGTGGAAGCCGGATAAAATCAGTTTAAGTTTTCCCGGATACCTGTTGATATCGCCGATGGCGAAAATGCCGGGTGTGCTTGTCTCGAAGTTTTCGGTATTGACGGAGATGAGTCCATCTTTCATCTCGATGCCGAAACCGGCGACGGGACCCGGCTTCATTGTCAGACCGTAGAAAGCGAGCAGCGCATCGCAGGCAATTTCGGATGTGGATAAAACCGCCGCCGTCAGCTGCCCGTTTTGGCCTCTGAGATCACTAAGGTTGCCGATTTCAAGTTTTACTTTTCCCGCAAACACCAGTTCGCGCATCTTGGCGACGCTGTGCGGCGCGGCGCGGAACTCATCGCGGCGGTGGACCAGCGTCAGAGATTCAACGAGCGGCTGCAGGGCAATCGTCCAGTCGAGCGCGCTGTCGCCGCCGCCGGCAATAACGAGGTTTTTCCCTTTAAAAGAGTCTTTATTGCGTACGGCGTAAAAAACTGATTTCCCTTCGTATTCGGTAATGGTTTTTATCGGCGGTTTTTTCGGCGTGAAACTGCCACCGCCGGAAGCGATGACAACAACCTTGGCATCGATCACCGTTCCGGCATCCGTCGTGACGCGCCAACCGTGTGCTGTTTTTTCAAGCGACGATGCCATCTGGCTGAAATGGAAAGCCGGGTGAAAGGGCTTGATCTGCTCCATCAGCTGCTCTGTCAGCTGTTGCCCTGAAACAACAGGAATCGCCGGAATATCATAGATCGGTTTTTCCGGGTAAAGTTCGGCGCATTGTCCGCCGGGCCGGTCGAGCACGTCAATCAGATGCGCCTTGATGTCGAGCAATCCTAACTCGAATACCGCGAACAGTCCGACGGGGCCCGCGCCGATAATGACGACATCAGTTATTTGCGGCGTTGCCGGCATGTTCAGTCACCTTTTCTGGCGGAGTCATCCCATTTATGCCCGAGAATGGCATGCACGCCGAAGAAGAACAGCAGCGTACCGAGGAATGTCTGCAGCCCGATAATCAGGCGGATGGCGTTGGAGATCGGCACAATATCCCCATAACCTAGAGTACTGAGGGTTACCAGTGAAAAATACAGCGATTCGATGAAGCTCAGGTGCTGCGCATGGCCGCGCACCATGAAGTGGTAGACGTCCGACATGCGTTCTATCGTTTTGTAAATGCCGGCAAAGATAATGATAATCATTGAATAGAAAATAAAAAAGGCGAAGGCGGGTTTGATCAGCCGCGCGTTGTCGGTAAAAAAGTCACCGAATAGCACACCGGTGTCTATCAGCATCAGTGTAAAATCACGACTGGCAAAGAAAACAACCGCCGAGATGGCGGACATTTCCACAACGAAGAAATACTTCAGGTGTTCAGGCGTATCGCCATGCGACTGGTGCAAGATGAAGGCAAGGATGCCGATCAGCGCGATGGGTGCTAGCCACAGAAACGAATGGATGAACTTCGTCTCTTCTATGTAAGTCTGGGACTGGATAATCCCGTGAATTTCATCTCTCCTGTAAATGGCGCCGCCGAGAAAGGCGGCCAGAGGCAGCAGGAAGCCGATCGCAATATAGGGGGGTGGCAGGTTTTCAAACAGGCTTTCCACGAAGAACGTGAACAGGCACAGGTAGATTGTGATCATATTGGCGAAAATAACGTTGAAAAAGGCCGTGCCGCCGCCAAACAGGGTGTGGAACGCTGTCACCATGAAAATAACCGCGGCGATAGACACATAGAACAGGCCGACGGCCTCGTTGGAGGCATAGCCGATAAGCCCCAGCAGCGCCGACGACAGGACAAGCACCTTCAGGCGGCGGCGGTAAAAGCTGAGAGCTTCCCGCATAATTTCAAACCTGAGCAGGCGTTCTGGCATGGAGGCAACCCGTTTAGTCTTTGATGTTATGTGTATATTTATTGTATAGTATGTGGCGGGAGCAAGGGCAAGGGTTATAAGGACTTTTTAAAAATTATGATTGCTTTTCTCGAAGCAAAACGGGCCGGACTTTTCTCCGGCAAGAACATCACCCGGAACCTGGTGGCGGGGCTGATCGTCGGCATCGTCGCCTTGCCGCTGGCCATGGCCTTTGCCATTGCCTCTGGCGTGAAGCCTGAGCAGGGGCTTTATACGGCGGTGGTTGCCGGGTTTATCGTTTCGGTTTTTGGAGGCAGCCGCGTGCAGATCGCGGGGCCGACCGGCGCTTTTATCGTCATTCTCTCGGGTATCACGGAGAAATACGGCTACGACGGGCTGCAGATTGCCACGCTGATGGGGGGATGCATGCTGTTGCTGCTGGGGCTGGCGCGGCTGGGCAGTATCATCAAATTTGTGCCGTCGCCTGTGGTTGTCGGGTTCACATCCGGCATTGGCGTGATCATCTTTGTGGGGCAGTGGAAGGATTTCTTCGGCCTGCATCCTGTGGCGACAGGGGAGCATTTTCACGACAAACTATTCTACCTGCTGCAAGCCCTGCCGCACTTTCATCCCGTCACAACAGGCCTGGCTCTGCTGAGCCTTTCGCTGATCGCGGCGACACCTTATGTTTTCAAAAAAATACCCGGGCCACTGGTCGCCATGGCGGTTGCCACAGCGCTGGAGGCCTACTTCAAATTTAACGGTGTCGCTACCATCGGCAGCACCTATGGAGGTATCCCGCACGGATTTCCCGCGCTTCATTTCCCTGAAATAACAGCATCGAAAATTATCCAGCTGATGGGCCCGGCGCTGGCGATTGCCGGTCTGGGCGCCATCGAATCGTTACTTTCCGCCACTGTCGCCGACGGCATGACGGGAACGAAGCATAACTCCAATCAGGAACTAATTGGGCAGGGGCTGGCCAATATTCTTAGCCCGGTTTTCGGCGGTTTTACCGCTACGGGCGCGATTGCCCGCACGGCGACGAACATCCGCACCGGCGGCAACAGTCCGCTGGCGGGAATTGTCCACTCTATTGTGCTTGTACTCATCATTTTCTTCCTGTCGCCGCTGGCGGCTTACATACCGTTGTGCTCTCTCGCGGCGATATTATTTGTTGTCGCCTATAACATGAGCGAGATGCACCGTTTTACAAGCATGGTCCGCCGTGCGCCGCGCAACGACATCATTATCCTGCTGATGACTTTCCTGCTCACGGTGTTTGTAGACCTTGTTGTAGCAGTTAACGTGGGTGTGATTCTCGCCGCGCTGATGTTCATGCAGCGTATGACGGCTTCCGTGCGGGTGGAGCGCCATACCAGCCAGACACTTAACAAAAGCGTGAGTAACGGCGTGATGGTCTATACGATCGAGGGACCGCTGTTCTTTGGCGCGGTGGAGACGTTTGAAAACACGCTGGCCGCCATCCATGAAGATCCAAAAGTCCTCGTGATCTGTTTCAGAAACGTACCTTTCATTGATATCACCGGCATCCAGACACTCGAGGAAGCGATAAACCGGTTCAAGCACCGCAAAGTGCGGGTGATCCTGTGCGAGTTGAACCAGCGCGTTCAGACCAAACTGGAGCATGCCGGTGTTATAAAAACTGTAGGCGAAGAAAATACTTTCCCTGTTTTGGAAAAAGCGCTCGCTGCCACTGAATCGTTATCATAGAAAGAGTTTTGCCGCTTTCTTCATGTTGACTTAAGAAGCTTAAAAGTTTATATATTGTACCTATAAGTACAAAAGGAGATACGCCATGCCTCTGACCTACACCCCCGCGCCGCAGCTGGGCGCAAAACCCAAAGATTTCTCCCTCAAAGGGGTAGACGGCAAGACGTATACGCTGAAAGACGTGACAGGCAAAAAAGGCACGCTGGTCGTGTTTATTTGCAACCACTGTCCTTTCGTTAAGGCCATCGCTGACCGGCTCGTCGAAGATATGAAAGTCCTGCAGTCGAAAGGCATTGGCGTGATCGCCATCATGTCGAACGACACGATGGCGCACCCCGAAGATTCATTCGAGAACATGAAAAAATTCTCCAGCCAGCATGGTTTTACCTTCCCCTACGTGATAGATGAGACGCAGAGTGTGACAAAAAGCTACGGCGCGGTCTGCACGCCGGACTTTTTCGGCTACAACGCGGCGGGCGAGCTGCAATTCCGCGGACGCCTCGACGAGGTTAACCCCTCGAAACCCGCCATGCCGACAACCAGGAAGGAACTGCTGGAAGCCATGCTGCTGATCGCAGAAACAGGCAAGGGCCCCGCCCAGCAAACGCCCTCCATGGGCTGCAACATCAAATGGAAAAGTGCCAGCGCCACTTGAAAAAGGAACTGTCTTGAAAAAAAATGGTGTAAGAATACTCCTGATTGCCCTGATTTTCTGCGCGGGCGGCAGCATCTACTACAAGCAAGAGGTGGCGGGCAAGGAAACGACCGACGATGCGCGGTTTGAGTCCAACATCGTTGCCATCAGCGCCAAGGTCACCGGCTACGTGAAAGAGCTCAAGGTCAGGGATAACCAGACCGTGCATGCGGGTGACCTGCTGGTGGTGATCGACCCGACCGATTACAAGATTGCTGTCAACAAGGCGCAGGCTGCGCTTGAAGCCGCACAGGCGCAGTACGAGCAGGCCACGCAGAACCTTGCGGCCACCAAAGTTTCAGGGCCATCCTCCGTTGAGGCGGCACAGGCGGCCGTGGCGGCAGCGCAGGCTGATCTTGACCACACCGTCAAGGATGCCGAGCGCAATCGCAAACTGAAGGGCATCATCGCATCGGCGCGTGAGATCGACCAGTCGAACGCCGCCGAGAAAATGGCGCAGGCGCGTCTCGAGGAAGCCAAAGCCTCGCTGCGCAGCGCAGAAACCTCGACCCAGACCATCGCCGGTGCTGATGCCGGTACGCGCATGCTGGCGGCGCAGGTCGACGGGAAAAAGGCCGAGCTGGCGACCGCCAAGGAAAATCTTGACGATACGAATATTGTTGCACCATCAGACGGCAAGATCACCAGCCGCACTGTCGAGATCGGCGCTTTTGTGCAGCCGGGTCAGGCGTTGATGGCTATTTCCAACCCGAAATTGTGGGTCGTTGCGGACTTTAAAGAGACCCAGCTCGAACATATGCAGGTCGGTCAGCCTGTCGATATGCACATTGATGCCTTCCCGCAATTGGTTTTGACAGGAAAGATTGACAGCATTCAGGCCGGCACGGGCGCGCGCCTGTCGCTGTTTCCGCCTGAAAATGCCACGGGGAATTTTGTCAAGGTCGTGCAGCGTGTACCGGTGAAAGTCGCTCTGGACGAGCAGCCGGACACGGCTCTGGCCCTGGCGCCTGGCATGTCCGTCGAAGCGACGGTGCATGTGAAATGACGCGCGCAGGTACACGCCAATGACAGAGACGAAAAGCAATCCATGGCTGGTTGCTTTTGCCGTCAGTCTTGCTACCTTCATGGAAGTGCTGGACACGACCATCACCAACGTTTCTCTCTCGCACATCGGCGGCAGTCTTGCCGCTTCGCAGGAGGAGAGCACATGGGTCATGACCTCCTATCTTGTTTCCAACGCGATTATTTTACCGCTGTCCGGCTGGCTGGCTGGCGCGATCGGCCGTAAAAAATATTTTATGCTCAGTATCGGGTTTTTTACGCTGGCTTCCTTCTTCTGCGGCGCGGCCACGAGCTTGTGGATGATCATTGTTTTCCGTCTGCTGCAGGGTATTGCGGGCGGCGGTCTGCAGCCAACGCAGCAGGCGATCCTGCTTGACACATTTCCGCTCGAGAAACGCGCGCAGGCGAATGCGCTGACGGCAGTCACAATGATTGTTGCGCCGGTGATCGGGCCCACGCTGGGCGGATTTATCACCGATAATATCGACTGGCGCTGGATATTCTTTATCAACGTGCCGGTGGGATTGTTTGCCCTGTTTCTGGTCAAGCGCCTTTACCACGAGCATGTGGAAACCATACCCAAAGGTCCCATCAAGGTTGATTATCTCGGCTTTGCGCTGGTGGCCCTTGGTATCGGCGCCATCCAGATTGTGCTGGATAAAGGCCAGCAGGATGACTGGTTTGACAGCAACTTTATCACCTCCATGACCGTCATGGGTATCAGTATGCTCGGCTTAGCCGGTTGGTGGCTGATGCGGCAGGAAGCCCCGCTGGTGGAATTAAGGCTTTTCAAGATCGTCACGTTCCGTCTTGCCTGCATCCTGATTTTCTTCATGGGTTTTGTGCTCTACGGCAGCAGCATTTTATTGCCGCTGCTGGTGCAGACGTATTTTGGTTATGATGCCATGCTGGCGGGGATGATTCTCTCGCCGGGAGGGATAGCGATTATCCTGATGATGCCGATCACGACAAAGCTTATTGGGCGTGTCGCGCCAAAATTCCTGATCGCGTTCGGCTTCTTTCTCTGCAGCGTCGGCATTTTCTACACCATGCACTTCTCTCCCGTGACCAACCTCGGCACCTTCATCGCCATGCGGATCATGACGGTCTCTGGCCTGCCGTTCCTGTTCATTCCCATCA
>PLXM01000185.1 GCA_003153235.1 Rhodospirillales bacterium | reverse complement strand
CCTTTTCCATAGTTTTTGATTATACTACTAATATGTCAAAAAAACATGCGAAAGGCTCTTTCAATACTTCCTCTGCCCCCACGGGGATGGCCTTGTCGCGCCTGAAGCCCACACAAATGACTGTGGGCATGCGCGAGGTAGAAAAGAAGCGGGTGCGCTTCCGCAAGATGATGCAGACGCCAGGAGCCTTGGAAAAAAACCTGCAGGCGAACCCTGTTCTCGTCGTTCTTGGTCCGGAGGACAGCGTTTATGTGGTCGACCGCCATCATATGGCGCTCGCTCTGACGAAAGAAGGATTTGAAAAAGCTCCCGTCAAAGTCATGCATGATTTTTCAGACCTCACACCAAAGCAGTTCTGGAAGAAGATGCTGAACCAGAAGCTGGTTTATCCCTATGATGCTAATGGCGTCGAGAGGCCGCTGACCGACCTTCCACAAAAATTGACCGACATGGAAGATGACATCTATCGCAGCCTCGCCTGGTTTGTGCGCCAAAAGGGCGGCTTCAACAAAGTTGAAACGCCCTATGCGGAATTTAAGTGGGCACGGTATTTCCAGCAGTACATCACGCCCGCCGAGATCGAAAAATCCTTCGACAACGCCTGCGCCAAAGCCCTGACACTGGCGCATGACCCGGAAGCTGGCGCATTGCCGGGATACACACCAGCTCCCGCCCAAAAAGCGGCACCGGCAAAAACGGCTGCTTTTAATTAGATCTTGAAGCTCTTCTTTTTCTTGGCCTTCGGTGCTGGAACTGTCTCTTCAACAGCCTTGTTGGTCTTCTGATCTGTTGGATATTCACCCATCATGAAATGGTCAACGCTATCCATCGCCTTGTCAATTTTTTTGAGACCTTTATCAACGGCGCTGTTTGCTGCCTTCTTGTAAACATCGGCAACTTCCTTGGCTGTGTTCATTGCATCATTAAATTTTTTCTTGAAATTAGACGGCATACTGTTTCTCTCCTTGATAAAGAATCTTGTATTTACCTATTACGATGCGACAATGTAGCGGTTCAAAAATTATATGTCAATATAGATTATTTATTTGATAAATAACGCTTTTTTATAAATTCAGCATCTCCCGCATGGAGTAAAGTCCCGGGCGCTTTCCCTTAAGCCAGAGGGCAGCTTTAACAGCGCCCTTGGCAAAAATGGCGCGATCTGTGGCTTTGTGGGTAAGCTCGACGCGCTCTCCCGATCCCGCAAAAGTCACCGTATGCTCGCCCACAACATCGCCGCCACGGAAAACAGACATGCCGATTGAACCCGACGCGCGCGGCCCCGTGCTCGGCATATGCGAAACCATCACTTTTTCCAGCTTCACGCCGCGGCCTTTGGCTGCGGCGCGCCCCAGCGCCAGCGCCGTGCCGGAAGGAGCGTCGATCTTATGCTTATGATGCGCTTCGAAAATCTCGATGTCGAATTCCTTGCCCAGCTTTGATGCCGCCTGTTCGACGAGTGCTATCAACAGGTTGACGCCGAGGCTCATGTTGGCGGTATAAAAAACTGCCGTTTTCTTGGCGGCGGCGGCAAGCGCCGCTTCCTCGCCCTTGTTCAGTCCCGTCGTACCGACAACGAGCGGCTTCTGGTACTTGCGTGCCAACGCCGCATGCTCGGCGCATGAGTTGGGAGATGTAAAATCGATCAGCACATCGCAGGCTTTGAAAGCCGCCTCATTGTCCGCCGTGACCTTGATGCTGCCAACAACGCGGCCGACAAGCTCGCTTCCCGAACGCTCAACCGCTGCGCCGAGCTTTGCGTCATATTGCCCGGAGAGGATCTCGTGAATGATCATGGCCCCCATACGACCGCCCGCGCCTAAAATACCTATTTTTGTCATTTTATTCACAATCCAGTCCCACTAAAGGATGTTAGGTGTATTACGGTTTCGGACGCTCAACAGTGTAAGACGGCTGACTGGGGAAAGTCCCCTGCACGAAGTACTTGCCTGAGCCGGCTTCCAGCCACTGTTTGTCGATAGCCTCATCCGCTTTATAAATCGCCACCTTGTTAAAATTCGTGCGCACCTTGCGGTCGCCCGTTCTTTTGCATGTGTAGTACGAGTTCACAGAGGCGTTTGATTTCTCTTCATCAATTTGCCATTTGTGGCGATTAAAAATTTTGGCAAAAAACTTTACAGCCATTTCCTGATACTCCATAAGGGGTTAGGCTCATGGTGTAACAAACCTCATTAATTCTGTCAAATAAAAAAGAGGGCATCAAGAAATAAGCTGACTTATCAATCCTTCAGGTCTTCCCAAAGCTCCTTCACCTTGTCGAAGAAACCATGTGACTGCGGATTTGTTTTGGCATCATTGCTGTCCTGCGAGAATTCCTGTAGCAGCTCTTTCTGCTTCTTGCTCAGGTTAACAGGCGTCTCAACCGCGACCTCGACGAACATGTCGCCACGCGCGGGGGAGCGCAGCACGGTCATGCCCTTACCCTTCAAGCGGAATTGCTGACCAGTCTGCGTTCCTGCCGGAATAGTGACTTTTATACGTTTACCATCGATCGTCGGCACTTCGATCGTGCCGCCTAACGCAACTGTATGGATCGGCATCGGCACGCGGCAATGCAGGTTTGCCGACTCGCGCTGGAAGAAACGGTGCGGCTTTATTGACATGAATACGTAGAGATCTCCGGGCGGACCGCCGCGCACGCCCGCTTCCCCCTCGCCGGCAAGACGTATGCGTGTTCCATCTTCGATACCCGCGGGAATGGTGACCTGCAAAGATTTTTCTTTGCGCACACGTCCGCTGCCGCCGCAGGTTTTACACGGGGTCTTGATAACCTGCCCCGCGCCGCCGCATACCGTGCAGGTGCGCTCGACAGTAAAAAATCCCTGCTGCGCACGCACACGTCCTGAACCGCGGCAGGCATCACAGGTTTCAGCCTTGGAGCCTTTTTCAGCGCCGCTGCCGCTGCAGGTGCCGCAGCCCTGCCAGGTGGCAACTTTTATCGGCGCATCCTTGCCCTTGAAGGATTCCTCAAGGGTGATTTCCATTTCGTGGCTGAGATCCGCCCCGCGCCGTGCTCCATTGGCGCTGCGTCCGCCCTGCTGCTGGGCGCCCATCATCTCGCCGAACAAGTCTTCGAAAATATCGCCAAATCCGCCCGCGCCCGAAAAACCGCTGAAGCCACCCGCACCGCCGCCGGGACGCGGACCGCCGCCCTGAAACGCGCCATGGCCAAAACGGTCATAAGCCGCGCGCTTCTGCTCGTCCTTCAGCACATCATAGGCTTCGTTGATTTCCTTGAACTTATGCTCGGCGTCCTTGTTGCCCGGGTTTTTATCCGGATGCAGCTTGACGGCAAGCTGGCGGTAGGCCTTTTTCAGGTCTTCCGCCGAGGCTTTCCGGTCAACGCCGAAGATTTCGTAGAAATCTTTTTTGGAGGACATCGCCTTTTCTTTCGTCGTCACCCCCGCAGTTTGATAATTTGGCCTTAACTGTCGCTACGTCTCATGAGTCTACAAGACGCGTGGACACGCTACTGGATTCCCGCGTACGCGGGAATGACATAGCTGACAATTTTTTTTAAAGACTTTATAACGGCTGCCTTGGTTTATTCAGCGTCTTGGGCGCCAATTCCTGATTGGTTCTTTTG
>PLXM01000089.1 GCA_003153235.1 Rhodospirillales bacterium | reverse complement strand
TCGACATTACGCATAGAGATTCCCAGACCCGTGCCCGTCTGGGCCGGCTCACAACCCCGCATGGAACGATCGATACGCCCAACTTCATTTTCTGCGGCACAAAAGCGTCCATCAAGGGCTTGTCACCATCACAAATGCACGAAGCGAGGACGGATATCATTCTGTCGAACACATATCATCTCATGTTATCTCCGGGTGCTGATCTGATAGCCGAGATGGGCGGCCTGCACAAATTCATGGGCTGGGATGGCCCTCTGTTCACCGATAGCGGCGGGTTCCAGATTTTTTCGCTTGGTTATGGCGCTGTTGCCGATGAGATCAAGGGCAGGGGGCAGAGAAACCGTCCAAAGACTATTCTTAAAATATCCGAGGAAGGCGCCGAGTTCCGTTCGTATATCGATGGCAGAAAATATTTCCTTTCACCGGAGTCATCGATTGATATCCAGCGCAAGCTGGGCGCAGACCTGATAGTGCAGTTTGATGAATGCACGCCGTTCCATGTCGACAAGGATTACACCGCCCGTTCGATGGAGATGAGCATGCGTTGGGGCGACAGGTCATTGGCCGAACATGCGCGGCAGGACAACGGGGCGCAGGCCATGTATGGCATTGTACAGGGCGGTGTTTATCCCGATCTGCGTAAAACCAGCTGTGACTGGACGCGCGACCGGTCTTTCTTCGCGACGGCCATAGGCGGTTCCCTGGGCTCACATAAAGAGCAGATGTATGAAGTCGTGGCACTGTGCGCCGGGAAAATTCATCCGGAGCGTCCGGTGCACCTTCTTGGCATCGGCACATTTATTGATATTTTTACCAACGTCCGCAGCGGCATTGATACCTTTGACTGTGTTTCGCCGACACGCATGGCGCGGCATGGATGGGCGCTTGTGAAGGGGGCTAAAAAAGAACGTATCAACCTGCGCAACGCACCTTTCAGGAATGATCAGGGGCCCGTCGATGAGACCTGCAGCTGTTATGCCTGTAAAAATCACAGCAGAGGTTACATTCACCACCTGTTCAAGGCCTCGGAGCTTCTGGGTATGCAGCTTTTGTCGATCCACAATGTGTTCACGATAAATCGCCTGATGCGCGATGTGCGCTCGGCGATCAAGGCTGGAACGTTAGATGCAATGCAAAAGGAATGGGTTTCATGAACATCGTTGAAGATATAGCCCCGGCTTGCGCCTGGGTTGCCGGGCAGGAGCAGCATGTTGGCATCAACCATGATAAAATACCCGGCTATGTAAAGCTTATTACCGGCAAATATCCTGTTACGACGGAAATGGGCGGCGAGCATCATTTTATTTCTGAAGACCATGAAACGACAGCGGCTTATATCCTTGCGCTCGACAGCATCAATTTCGGCTCCGGCTATTTTGCCATCGCGAAGGAATGCGGTATAGAGCTTGAATACGCTGTCATCGCGGGCGGACTGAAAAAGTCATTTGAGAGTGGCGATTTCAGGACGCCGCAGAAATGGATTGAAATTACGGCTGAAGATTTTTCACGTATGCTGTCAATACCAATCGGCGCACATCCAGAACTGGACAGACTGCTGCGCTATTTCGAAAAGCAGTTGCGTGAAGCAGGAGAAAAAATAATCACGGAGTATAGCGGCGAAGTTCTGAACTTGATCAAAGCCAGCGGTGGTTCAGCGGTGCAACTGGTTGAGATAGTTGCGAAATGGAGGGGGTTCCGTGATATTCATCTTTATAAAGGCCGCGATATTCCCATTCTGAAGCGCGCGCAGATTTTAGCGGCGGATATGAATCTGGCGCTTGGCGGCGTGTCCGACATCAATAAGCTGACCATCTTTGCCGACAATATGGTTCCGCATGTGCTGCGCTGCGACGGTATACTTTCATATGCTTCCAATGAATTAATACCCTCCGGCAGCGAAAAAGAGGTCGAGATCCGCGCCTGCGCGATCCATGCCGTTGAATTGATGAAACAGGCGGCTGGCGGCACCATAACTTCTGTCAATCTTGACCATATGCTATGGCATCGCGGATATGAGCCGGAGATATATGGTCAAAAGCCCCACAGGACATTGAGCGTCTGGTATTAGCAACGGATTTTATGTAGGATGAGACCATGAAAAAATCAAAGCCCGATTATTACAAAGAAATTATTAATGACTGCCGCAAGATGAAACCCATCCGCACCGCGGTTGTGCATCCGGTGCAGGCCGAGGTGATGGAGGCCGTCGCCGATGCCGTCAAGGAAAACCTGATCATTCCCGTGCTGATTGGGCCACGCCTCAAGATTGAGGCAGCGGCAAAAGAAGCGAAAGTAAATCTCTCGAAGTGGGAGTTGATTGATGTTGAGCACAGTCATGCGGCGGCTGCCAAAGCGGTTGAACTGGCCGCATGCGGCAAGGTCGACGCCTTGATGAAGGGATCCCTGCATACGGATGAATTGCTGGAAGCAGTCGTCCCTTCAGCGTCCGGCTTGCGCACTGAATACCGTATCAGTCACGCCTTTGTCATGTCTGTGCCGACATATCATAAGCCGCTGATCGTAACAGACGCGGCTGTCAACATTGCGCCTGATGTTTCTATCAAGGCGGACATCTGCCAGAACGCCATTAACCTGTGGCGCATATTATTCGGTGAAAAAAATATGCCTAAGGTTGCTATTCTGGCGGCTGTAGAAACCGTCAATCCGAAAATGCAGGCGACGCTGGATGCGGCAGCGCTGTGCAAGATGGCGGAGCGCAGGCAAATTACCGGTGCCATCATCGACGGGCCGCTTGCTTTTGACAACGCCATCAGCCCTGCAGCAATGAAAGAAAAGAATATTGTTTCAGCCGTCTCGGGAGATGCGGATATCCTCGTTGTACCCGAAATTGAATCCGGCAATATCCTGGCAAAGCAATTGAGCTTTCTTGGCGGTGCCGATGCGGCGGGAATTGTCCTCGGCGCGCGCGTGCCGATTATCCTGACTAGCAGAGCGGATAATCTGCGGGCGCGTCTTATGTCCTGCGCCATTGCTGTCAAGATGGCAGCGGCGCGGCAGCAGGGAAAAATAAAATGACGGGCACGATCCTTGTCATCAATGCGGGATCTTCCAGCGTCAAGTTCAGCCTGTTTGATAACCAGCCGGATCTGACGCTGCTGACCAGCGGGCAGGTTGCCAATATTGGAACTGCCCCGTTTTTTTCTGCCGGAGATGACAGAAAAGCACTCCCTGCAGGCAGCACGCATGAAGATGCATTGAATTTTATTCTCGGCTGGATCAAGTCACAAAAGCATCAAGCTATTGTGATGGCGGCGCATCGCATCGTTCACGGCGGCACGCTGTTCCGCGAGCCGGTGCGCATCACGCCGCAGATCATGATTAAGCTGCGCAGCCTTAATTCCCTTGCGCCGCTGCATCAGCCGCATAACCTCGCGGCGATTGATATTTTAACCAAACTGCAGCCAGATTTGCCACAGATTGCCTGTTTCGATACAGCTTTTCATGCCGGACATGACCCTCTGTTCAGCCTTTATGCCCTGCCACAGGTGCTGACGGACAAAGGCATTCGTCGCTACGGATTCCACGGGCTTTCATACGAGTGGATAGCACATGTGCTGCGCAGTGATTATCCGGCGCTGGCGAAAGGCCGTGTGATCGTGGCGCATCTGGGCAATGGCGCGAGTTTGTGCGCCATGAAAGAGGGCGTCAGCGTTGATACCACCATGGGTATGACCGCGCTTGAAGGATTGCCGATGGGCACGCGCTGCGGCAGCCTAGACCCGGGCGCAATCATTTATATGGTTCGCGATCTTGCCATGCCGGCGGAGAAGGTCGAGCATGTTCTTTATAACGACTCAGGTCTTAAGGGGCTTTCGGGCCTCACGAATGACGTCAAAACGCTGCAGGGCAGCAGCGATCCCAAAGCAGTCTTTGCGCTTGATTATTTCAGCCTTCGGGTGGCCCAGTTCATGGGCATGATGGCGGTTGCCATGGGCGGCGTGGACGGGATTGTTTTTACCGGCGGCATCGGCGAGAATGCCGCGCCTGTCAGAGAAAATATCTTGAGCCGTCTGGCTTTTATGAAGCCCTATGACGTGCATGTTATCCCTGCCAATGAAGAGCGCATCATGGCGATGCACGCAGCGAGAAAAATGGCCTAGTCCATTTCAGGCTTGGGTTCGGCGTGTTTTGCCAGATTGAATTTCTTGTTGAGGGCCATGCGAGGGTCGTCCTTGAACAGCCAGGGTGATGTGACGCGCCGCCATTCCTGTAGTTGTTCCCATCCTTCACGCGTAAATCCCGGTGTTCCTTGCGGCAAGTCCGCTCTAGCGAGCAATTCGGTATTCATGACCCTATAACTGTTATACAGCGTATCAAGGCTTTTGGGCGCAGTCACAACGGCGAAAGCGCTTTTGAACGCCTCGCTTCTGGGGTCCAGTTTGAAAAGCGCATGCTCGCTGAGTTCCAGCATGGCCTCATGAACAACGCCTTCTTCATCTTCAAGCCCTGGCGCCATCCATATGTTTTGCGGATTTTCCCAGGCATCCGCGCGCAGATGGGCGACGCCCAGAATTTTCCTTGGATCCTTTTTAGCTGTGATCATCCACAGCCATTCATGCTTCGGGTCAGTCTGGAAGATAATTTTCTTGAAGGCGTCTTTTATGTCGTTTTCGGTCTTTTTCTTTTTGTTGCTGAAGCGGACAATGAATTTCGAGATATCCGACTGCGGAATATTCTTGGCGATCTCGGGGATGTCCCTGACATGCACCGACCTTATAGCTAGACGCTCCGTAAAGAAAGCCGGCGGTTCTTCTATCCTGATGCGGAACCAGCCCAGTTTTCCCACCTGAAGCGTATCGTTGTCCTTCAGGAATAGTTCCTGTTCGGGCTTGTTGATTTTCCTGCCATTGAGTTCGGCGCCGCCCTGCTGGATGAGACGGCGTGAGTCGCTTCTGCTTTTAAGCGGGCGCGCCATGGCGACAAGGTCGAGCGCTTCAATGTCGTTGGTGTTCAGGATGAGGGTCGGCAGATCGTCAGGGACATAGCCTTTGGAAATAGTGTTGTCGAACCAGTCGCGCTCCTGCTGTGCGATGTCTGCGCCGTGATATCTCCGGACGATCGCTGTCGCGAGTTCTACTTTCGCATCGCGCGGATTGCTTTTCAGGTTTTTGGCGATTTCTTCCGGCAGCAGATCAGTATAGGCGTGGAAATAACCCTCGATCATCGTGTCGGGTATGCTCATGATGCGTCCAAACTTGTCGCGCGGGCTGTGGGCGAGGGAGACGTCGTTGTGGCGGCGCTGCGACTGCTTTCTTTGTCCATCTATGCCGGGCGTTATGATGGTGGTGACAAGCGTTTGCGGCTTTTGTTTATGTTTTTCCTGCAGCAGTCTGCCCATGGATTCATTAAACAACCGGTCAGACCCGAGGATGGAGATATCCGCACGCACGACGTATGAGTCGTATCCCTGCAGGATCGGATAGATCATTTCGTTGACGTGGATTTCCTTGCCTTCGGTAATGCGCATTTGGAATTCATCTCGCGAGATCAGCTTTGCATGAGTGACAAGGGAGAAAATATTGAGCATGTCCTGGACGCTCATCTCGCTATACCACTCGGAGTTACGCCTGATTTCAATGAGGTTGGGATCATCAAAGCGCAGGATCATTTTTGACTGTTGCGTGATGTCATTGATGTGCCTTTCGGCATCTTCAGGAGCAGTGTTCCATATCGTTTCCAGACGTCCGTCGAGATCGCCGTTGCGGTTTGTAAAATCGGAAAAAACAATGACCGTCTTATGTCCTGCATCCTGCAGGCTGCGCAGGAGCCACAGGTTGACGGCGTGGCCGATGTGCAGCGCCGATGTCTTGATGTCTATTTCGTATTTGACGCGTAGCTGCTTGCCGGAGCGCAGTTTTGCCCTGAATTCGTCCTTCGAGAGAAACTGGTGGGTCGTTCTCTCAAAATAGGTGACTATGTCTTCGACACTCACGATCAACCCCTTGGCCACTGTTCGATCCGAGTTCCTATAATATTATGACGTTAAAATAAGAAGTTACAACAGGATATATAATGAAAGACGCGGCGGACATCTCTGCCCGCCGCGTCTTATTCAGATTAAAAAGAAAGCCTTATTTTTGCTTGTCTTTTCTGCCGGCTTTGCGCTGTCTGTGAATGCGCTTGCTGTTCTTGTTGAGACCTTTGTTCAGGCTCTTTTGTTCAGCTTTGGTGATGTGACCGCCGTTTTTGGCTTCATCAGCGCTCAGTTTCTGTTCTTTATTCTGAAGGCTGGTTTCATCGCGTGATTCTTGCTTTGCGTTGATCTGGCCATCAGCTACACCCTTATTGATACGGTCTTGTTGGTTTTCAAGGCGCTTATCAACCTGGTTAATACGGGGGTGACCAGGAATTTTAGCTGGGTCATCAGAAGCCGGAACATTTGCACCGCCTGGATTTACGACTGGAGCTGTTGTTCCTGTGGTGTCTTGCGCCATTGCTGCCGTGGAGAGCAGGGAGCCTGCAATAACGGCGATGGCGAGCGTTGAATAAAAATGGTGTTTCATGGTGTTGGTTCCTTTTTTTGTGTTGCGAATACTGAAGTTATTTCAGCCTATAAGACCATCATGCTCCCCTGATGGATGCAGGGGGATTATATGCACATTAAATGTTTACAACGTTACCCTAGGCATAACCTCTTTAGGACGGATAATCCTCACGCAATTTAGCTGGTTAATTAAATATATTATTAAATAAAATCAATTAGATAAATAATAATATTAATCTATTACATTTAAAGTAAAAAATTAAATATTATGCAAATAAATAATTTTGCCATAAATATTGACTTTTATGGGTGGACCTATTATTTCTTTGTTCCGTATTTATGTGATCAAAACTCTCAGGAAAGCGAGTCTACCCATGCCTTTGGACAACACCCCTTCATCAAATCAACCACAACCCTGGGAAAAGTCATATCCGGCTGATCTCCGCTGGGATTCGGAAATACCCGAGATCACGATGGTTGACCTTTTTGAAGAGTCGGTCAAAAAGTTTAAAGACAGCACCTGTCTGAACTTCATGGGCAAGAAATACTCCTACAAGGAAGTCGGCGAGATGGCTGACCGTTTTGCCAAGGGCCTTCAGGATCAAGGCGTCGGCAAGGGGTCGAAAGTCGGGCTTTGCCTGCCGAATACGCCTTTCTATGTCGTCGCCTATTATGGTGCGCTCAAGGCCGGTGCCACAGTTGTCAATTTCAACCCGCTCTATGCCGAAAAGGAAATGGAGAACCAGATCAAGGACAGCGACGCCGATGTCATGGTGACTGTGAATCTGAAGCAGGTATATCCGAAAATCGACAGAGTGCTGGGTCAGGCCAACCTGAAGAAAATTATCGTCTGTGACATGGCGGATGCTTTGTCCGGTAAAGAAGCGGCTGGGTTCAGGGCCATCAACAGGCTTGCCGGGCTTCCGCTGGTGGGCAAGAAGTTCCGTTCCATTGGCGACAAAAAGGGCGTGCAGCCTGTCTCGAAAATCAAGAAAGACAAAAATCATCTTTCTTTCGAGAAAATGCTCAAGTCAAAAGGCAAATTGAAGCCGGTCGAGGTTCATCCGGATGATATCGCCGTGCTGCAGTATACAGGCGGTACAACGGGCGTTCCAAAGGCAGCTATGCTGTCACACGGCAACCTTTCCGCCAATACGCAGCAGGCAACGCTGTGGTTTACAGGCGGCAAAGAGCGCGAGAAACAGGACAAGGTTCTGGCNNAAATTTGATCTGAAGCAGACGCTGGAAACCATTAACAAGGAAAAGCCGACAATCTTCGCCGGCGTGCCGACGATTTACAAGGCAATCACGGACTATAAGGATGTTGGCAAATATGATCTGTCGTCGCTTGATGTCTGCATTTCCGGCGGCGCGCCGCTGCCTGAGGAAATCATGCAGGGCTTCAAGAAACTGACAGGCATCGAACTGGTTGAGGGTTACGGCCTTTCGGAATCCTCCGCGGCTGCTATTGCCAACCCGCTGAACGGCGAGAAGAAGATCAACTCCATCGGTTTACCTCTGCCGAAGACAGAAGTTAAATTTGTGGCGCTGCCTGATGAAACGACCCCTGTGAAGTATCAAGGCGAAATTTGCCTGCGCGGTCCGCAGATCATGAAGGGCTATTGGAAGCGACCTGATGAAACAGAAGCTGTCATGGATAAGGACGGCTTCCTGCATACGGGGGATGTCGGCTACATGGATAAAGACGGCTATATCTTTATTAACGGTCGCACCAAGGACATGATTATCGCCAGCGGCCTAAAAGTTTTCCCGCGCAAGGTAGAGGAAGCTATTCTGAAGAATGATGCCGTTTCCGACGTGAGTGTTATCGGCGTGAGTGACCCGTACCGCGGCGAGACGGTTAAGGCCTTTATCGTCCTCAAGGAAGGCAAAACCCTGACGGCTGAAGAACTGGACAAGTTCCTCAAAGACCATCTTTCATCCTACGAGGTGCCAAAGCTGGTGGAATTCCGTGACTCTCTTCCGCTCACCATGATCGGCAAGCCTGATAAGAAGGCTCTCAGGGAAGAAGAAAAGGCCAAGCAGGCTGCTGCGGCGAAACCGGCCGCTACGAACGCTGTCGTTGCGCCGAAGCCGAAAAAGAAAGACGGTCCGAAGCCTTCATAACGCTTTAAGCTCAATAGATCGGCGTTGTAAGGATTAGTAACCCATGCCAGGTACGGTTTGCCGGCGGAGGATGGGTGCTGCCGTTGAATATCTGGACTTTGCTTGCTCAGCCTCTTCGTTAAAGACAGAGGTTGCATTTGTAGTGCGCAGTCCTGTTGTTGCTTCTTGCTGGGGAGGGGTTGAAGTTGCCGCTTTTGCATTCAGCTTTTTCTCTTTCTTGTAATCACGATAGACCTGGGTCACTGTTTTCTTGCACCAGACGATATCCATCATATTCATCGCTGTCCATCCAACTGCCACCGCCGCTGCTCCTGCGGCCGCGGCTATTGGAATTGCGGGTGCCGATATTACTGCCACAGCAGTCAAGATAACAGCTGCAGTCGTTATAAGAGTCCCCTCCAATGTGATGCCGGTAAGGAAAAGCTCCTGCTTCCTTTGTGAAAGGAGATGTTTTTTTGGTTTACCATGGTTCCTGAAAATTTTCTTGCCCAGAGGTGTTTGAGCGACGTTGTTCTTGAAACGTTGCAGGGGTTCCCTGATTTTTTTCAGCGGATTGAATTTGGGAAAGGTTTGTGCGCAGATTTCTTCCATGGTTTTCCAGGCCTTGGGAAGTCCGTAACGGATGGCACAAAGGCCGATTGCTGCAAAAGCTACCCCAGCAGCAATGCCCAAGACCGGAGGAAGAAAGCTAAGAAATCCCAAAAGCGGGGGAAGAAAATGGAGAAATGATGCAATGCCGCTGGTAAGAAGAGCTTGTCCAATAAAGATTCCTCCATTCTGGACAGCATTGAATTGCGTAAAGAACTTATTGGCTCCAACAAGGTTTTTGATGAATCTACCGGTGTATTTTATGTGGTGAAAGCGACCTGTTAAAGGTTTTGGTGGAATTTCGGTTTCCGGACGCATTAGATTTTTTATGTATTTGAGCATCCTCACCAAGCCTTCTTTTACATTCGAATGGGACTTATTTTAGTTCCCATAGTCACAAAAAGCAAGGATTTTATTTTGATATAATAAAATAATATGGAAAATATAAAAATGATGATAAAACAACAGCTAACGGTGATTCCCTCCGGGCAGGCAGGTTTATTTTATTCCTGTCTGTGTCTCCTTTGACAAAGGACC
>PLXM01000067.1 GCA_003153235.1 Rhodospirillales bacterium | reverse complement strand
GATAAAGCCGGAAAGCTCGTTCTGGTTCTTGGCGTTCTTGCCGTTGATGCGGATCAGGCGGCGCTTGGCAATACGTTCGGGGTCGCTTTGCGACGGGCGGTCAAGGCCCGTACCGATGCGTACCGTTAAACCGGAGGCTGTTTCAACTTCTGCCGATACGGCCCAGAGATCTTCAGGTCCTGCGCTCCGGCTCTTCATGTCGAGGATATCGGCGCTGCGCAGCCCCTTGCCCGGTACCAGGAGGCTGATGGCTTCGAGGATATTGGTTTTGCCGGCGCCATTGGGCCCCGTCAGCACCACCAGACCTGTTTTGCCCATGTTGGACAGGTCGAGCCGTACAGCTTCATAGCAGCGGAACTGGCTGATGTTTATTTTACGCAAAGATAGCGTCACAACTTACCTCGATAATCTTATTAGCATCACGATTTATATGCACAGTATGTTGATTTATAAGCTAAAATCCCCGAAAAAGCTAAAAAATTAATCAAGGCATATTTTTGCTATAAATATTTGACATTAGACATAAAATATCATATACATAAGTAACATAATATCATCAGTTACAATACTGATTCTATAATATAGAGGTGCACACATGGGATACGGCTCAACAGGTCCAGACGAGCGCGGCAAAAAGACGATCGAAACATTTCGCGATTGGGCGAAAGAAGCTATGGACGATGAGCGCAAGAACGACATTCAGCTCGAAGTGCTCGATGGTGTTTTGAAAGAGCTGGCCTTCAAGCTGCCAGCTGTTATCGGCAACACGATTAGCGATATATTTAATGAAGCCTCGCATCTGGCACCAGAAGCAAGGAACAAGAGGCTTATCGAAGCCTTTACCGCCAGCGAGTCGGGCACAGCCCTGACGATTCCTGTCGGGATTAACACCATGTACACCCAATATTACGATAGCGATATCAGGCAGCTCCCCGGCTACGTAAAATTACATGAAGTTGCACGCGAGCTTGATTTTGCCATCGACCTGAAAGGCCTGACCGGCGCTATGGGCATGCCGCCAAAACTGGCTTTGGACCTGTCAAAGACATACGAGGAAGGTGAGTATGAAAGCTCATGCGGTTATCCTGATCTGCCAGAACAGAGCCAGGCTGTAGCAGCGCTGCCATCCGGCACCCGTGCCCAAAAGCCGAAAAACGGCCGTTACTCCATGTAGTTTTTCTCGTCTCTTGCCTTCCGGACAGGAAGGACGTATAAAAGCCTCCCCAAAAGCTTTTATAAAGAGAGAAAAACAAATGACGACAGAACGTACCTTTTCTATTATCAAGCCGGATGCAACGCGCCGGAACCTCACAGGCAAGATCAATGCAAAGTTTGAGTCCAACGGCTTGCGCATCGTGGCGCAGAAGCGCGTGCGCCTGACGCAAGACATGGCGGAAAGATTTTACGGCGTCCACAAGGAACGCCCGTTCTTCAAGGATCTCGTCAAGTTCATGATTTCGGGCCCTGTTGTCGTTCAGGTGCTGGAAGGGACGGATGCCGTGGCGGCCAACCGCAAGATCATGGGTGCTACCAATCCCGCGAACGCCGACGCCGGCACGATCCGCAAGGAATTTGCCGAGTCCGTTGAAGCCAATTCCGTCCACGGCTCCGACAGCCTCGAGAACGCGAAGAACGAGATCGCCTTCTTTTTCAGCGAAGTCGAAATCGTCGGGTAATTTTTAAATTACCGAGAATTAATGACATTCAATTGCTGAATCATGATGACGTTAAATTGCTGAGAGCTGATGACATTCAGTCATCAGCTCTTCATCCACACATCAACGTGGGCACGGCTTTCTTCATACAGAGGGCGCAGTTTTGACACTAGCGGTGCGAGCGCGCTGGCCGAGGCGTTGTCGCGTCCCAGATGGTTGATTTTCCGCGCGATGCCGCCTAGCGCCGAAAAGCCGAAGTTCGAGGTCATGCCGGCAAGGTCATGGCCGCAGGCGGTGAGCGCCTTGACGCTTTTGGTCTCGACGGCTTTCTCGGCGGTATCGATCAGGGATTCGGCTTTCTCGTAGAAGCCTTTCATGAGTTCGGTGAGCTGGTCCTGACCGAGGCCGTTCTTGAGGCTGCCGAGGATCTGCGTGTCAAAGAGAGTTGATTGCGCTGCTGCTGCCGCTGCCGCTGCCGCAGCTTCCTGTGTCACGCGTTTCGGCTGGACGAAATGCACGTCTTCCGATCCGGCTTTTTCGGCGGATATCTGCGGCATGGAGGCTTTTGCCTTGACGGTTGTCAGCGAAGTTGCCTTGAAGACGCCCTCCTTGTTAGCGGCGCGGTTGAGCAGGGCGCGCAGCTTGTCGGGGTTGATCGGCTTTGAGCAATAGTCGTTCATGCCGGCATCGAGGCAGCGCGTGATGTCTTCCCTCAGGACGTTCGCCGTCATGGCGATGATGGCGGTATTGGCTTTCTCCTTGTCCCCGAGGGCGCGGATGATGCGCGTGGCCGCGGGCCCGTCGGTGCCGGGCATTTCCATGTCCATCAGGATAACGTCGATGGGGCGCTCCTGCAGCATATTGATGCCGGCCGCCGCCGAACTGGCCGTCAGGACGGTATGGCCTTCTTTTTCCAGCAGCCCGGAGACAACCTGCTGGTTGATGGCGTTGTCGTCGACAACAAGGATTTGCAGGGGCTTGACGCCGGCTGCGGCAGCGGTGACCACAGCTGCTTCCGCTTCGGTTGTGCCATACTGGAAGGGCAGCACGAAGAAGAACGTCGTGCCCTGTCCTGGACGGCTCTCCAGCTTGATGTCTCCGCCCATGGCGGTGACAAGTTTTTTCGAAATGGAAAGTCCAAGTCCCGTGCCGCCAAATTTGCGCGCGATACCGGCATCGGCCTGAGCGTAGGGCTGGAAAAGTTTTTTCTGCGCATCAGGGGAGATGCCGATGCCGCTGTCCTTGACGCCGAAGTATATCTGCGGTTTTTTCGTGACCTCGGCCTGCATCTTGACGGTGACGGTGACGCCGCCTTTCTCTGTGAACTTGATGGCGTTACCAATGAGGTTGAGGAGGATTTGCCGCAGGCGCGTCGGGTCCCCCTTCAGCAGCAGCGGCGTGCCGGGCGCGATTTCCGCTTTGAGATATATTTTCTTTTCTTCCGCGCGGCCCGACATCAGGAGCACCATACTGTCGACAAGGCGGCTCAGGTCGAAGTTGATGTTTTCAAGTTCCATCTTGCCTTCCTCGACCTTGGAGAAGTCGAGGAGGTTGTTGAGCAGTCCCAGCAGCGCGTCGCCCGCATACTGCATGGTTCTTGCCCATTCTTTTTGTTTGTCGTCAAGCTGCGTGTCGAGCAGCAGGCGCGTCATGCCCATGATCCCCGTCATCGGCGTGCGGATTTCATGGCTGATGACGGCGAGGAATTCCGACTTCGACTTGTTGGCGCTGTCGGCGGTTTCCTTGGCCTGCTGCAGTGCCTGCAGCCTCTCGGCCTCGCGCTTGCGCAGATCTGCCATCAGCTCCTTTTCGCGCTGCATGACGCTGAGCAGCCGCGCCTGGTGCGCCATTTCGTGGGTCTTGTGAAATTCGAGCTCTTCCTTGTGCTTCTGCGCTTCTTCTTTTTTATAGCGGCGGTAGCGGGTTTCGTTTGCAATCATGAGCTGGGTGGAAGCAGCCGCAAGCAGTGTCATATGCGTGAGAAGGAACAACCAGTAATAACCTGCGTCAAGCTCTTTCAGCAGCGCGCCGCCGAGGAGGACGAGCCAGGCGAGCGTATAAAGAAAGGTTTTCGTCCGCCGGTCTCTTTTCAACATCATCGCCGCGCCGAGAAAGGCAATAAAGCCCGGAAGGGCGACGGGCAGCAGCCGCATCACCGCGACATGGCTGGCCATGGTGAGGGACTCTGCCTTGTATCCGGCAATAATAATCATCACGATGATGATGCTGGTGAAGAATGTGATCCATGAATATCTGCCCGATCTTTCGCGGGTGGAAAAGAATATCTGCTGTGTCAGCATCAGCGCCGTCACGGCGGCCATTGCAACGAGCACATCGATGTAAACGGCGGCGGTGTTGTTCCCCTGCGGCACGATTTCGTCGCCCGTCATGTAAATCAGCTGCTGCAGGGCCATATAGACGATCAGCAGCCCGGGAATAAGGTTTTTATGCCACAGCAGGAAGAGCAGCATGATCGCGGCGAGACTGATGGTGCCGATGAGGAGGAAGCTGTTTTCGGTGTTGATAGTTTCCTGTATTTCCTTGTAACTGTTTGCGTCCTCGATCTGCGGGGTAAAGTTCATTGACACGCCCGGCATGGGCTCCACATAGAGAGCGAAGGTTCTCGATGTATCCGTTTCCAGCGTGAGCGGGATGGCGTTTTTTTCCTGCCACTGTATCTGCACTTTATTTTTGACCTGACGCCCGTCGATCATCAGGGCCTGATCGGCGTTTGCGTCGGAGAACATAGCGATGCGGTCGGCAAGACCGGATGTTCCATGTCCGCGATGCCCCAGATCCAGCATCCAGCGGTCTTTGACGGGATTGTGGTTGTCCAGTGTAAAGACAAACCAGTAGGCGGGAGCATGGTAGCCGGTAGTTACTTCCTGCCCCTTGATGGCTGTGCCGCCGCCGGATTTGTATTGGTTCAGCACTTCGCGAAAGGAAAGATTTTCCTGCGGGTCTTCGATGACACGGATAAAAGGTACGAGGTTGACGTTTGACGTTTGCTCGGTCAGGTCGAGCGGGGACGGCGGATGCAGGGTCATTTGCGCCAGCACGGGTCCGGAGAACATCCCCAGACCAACCAGCATAACCAGTCCCGCCAATATAAACTTCGTTATTTTCACCGGCACCCTGTCGGTCCCCCTCAACCCATCTATTTTGAACGCTGAAGCGCAGAAACTCAACCATTGCCTTCGTGTTATAAATACGGGGAAGTACTGGATTTTTAATGAAGGCGGCGTTAAAGTGATAAGGAAAAATTCTTACCGGTATTATATAAATCCTATGTTAAATAATCGTCTTGCATTTTTGTGCATATTGCTTCTGGCTTTCCTCACAGGGATGGCGGGTTTGTCTGCGCGTGCTGTGGCGCAGGATGCCGCACCGCCGACGGTGACAGGCATTATTATCGATAAAACAGATAAAAATGCCGTTATGGCGCGTGATCAGGCTATTACCGATGCGCAAAGAACGGCTTTCGAGATACTTGCCGAAAAATCCATGAGCCCGGATGAGTTCAAGGCTTTCAAAGTTCCGGATAATAAAACCATTTCCCTGCTGGTGCAGGATTTTGAAATCAAGAACGAGCAGATATCTTCCAACCGCTATGTGGCCAGTTTTACCGTACGCTTTACGCCCGATATCAATAATTACATAAAGATCCCAGAAGGACTGGGGGTCATTACAGCGCCTGCTCCTTCGCCGGCACCGGCTGCTTCCGCGACGGGAACAACACCTGCTGCAACGGCGGGAACGGACGCCTCATCAACGGCTTCTGGCACACCGGCACCTGTACCCGTGGTGGATAATTCGCCGCGCAATGTCCTGATCCTGCCCTATCTCGTGGAGTCCAAGAGCAAAAAACTTTTGTGGGAAGATCCCAATCCTTGGCGCGATGCCTGGCAGGATTCCGGCAGCACGGCGCCGGCAAAAAACCTGACAATCACGGTTCCGCTCGGCGATCTGTCGGATGTTTCCGCCGGTGACACCAACGCGCTGTGGAAAAACGATTACAGCGCTGTTGAGAAGTTATTGGCGAACTACAATGCAACGCAGGCCGCAGCTGTGGTGGTGCATCCGGCGGCCCCTGAAAAGGGCGTCGATATTTATATTTATAAAAACGGCAAACTCAGCCGCATGAAATCCGTTGCCGGCACATATGGAGATTCTGATGCTTACAAGCAGGCGGTTCCGCTTGTCATGGAAGCTCTCAAGGCGCCGGAACCCTATAAAGCTCCCGCGCCCGTGACTCCATCTGCAACGTCAACAGCAGCGGCAACATCTCCTGCGGCAACAACGCCGGTAACCGATACGACAGCGGCAGCAGCGGCAACACCTGCCGCCACACCGGAAACGGCGGAGGCTTCTGCCGCATCAGAGACGCTGCCAGAACAATCGCCGTCTGGGCAAACTCCAGCGGCTTCTGCCGATAAGCCTGCGGGCGCGGATAAAGTCACTATCGATGCCACGATGAATTTTGGCAATTTCTCTCAATGGATGGAGGCACAGAAACGGCTGGCAGCCATTACACCTCCGCTCTCCGTTGAAATCAGCAGCCTGACCAAGGACTCGGTGCAGTTTACAGTCGCCTATGACGGCAGTCTCGACGCGCTCAAGGGCGCGCTGTCATCAAAGGGTCTGGCGATCAATGCACCGGTTGTCGAGGTTGGCGAAGCTGTGCTGGGCAGCGACAAACCGACGCAGAAAACCGTTTATGAGCTCAGGCTCGCGAACTGACACAAGCAATGACCAAGACAGAGCAGCTTCCCTTTGACCTCGGCCCGCGCCATGCCCATGAGCGCGAGGATTTCTGGGTGTCGGACTCTAACCGTGCGGCGATAGCATGGCTCGACAGATGGGCCGGCGCGAATGCGCCAGAGATGAGTGGTTGGCCCGCGCCTGTATTGGTGATTTATGGTCCGCTTGCCTGCGGCAAGAGCCACCTTTGCAGCGTGTGGCAGAAAAAATCCCATGCTGTGATGATGGACAGTGTTGAGAAGATGCAGGACTGGCGCGGTGGACCTGTTTCAGTTGTATGCGACAATGCTTTGCGTTTTATAGGCGACCGGAAAAATGAAGAGTATCTTTTCCACCTTTATAATTCCATGCAGGGCAAGGGCGTTCATATACTGATGACGGCGGAAAAGCCTGTCGCCGAATGGCCGTTTGTATTGCCCGATCTTAAATCCCGCCTCATGGCTGCCCCTGCCGTCGAGGTTGGTTCGCCGGACGATATGCTCATGGCGGTGGTGCTGACCAAACTTTTTTCCGACAGGCAGATATTTGTACCGCAGGAAGTCGTGCAGTTTATCGTGTCACGTATAGAGCGGTCGTTTCTGGCCATGCGGCAGATTGTTGACAAGATAGACAGGCGGGCGTTGTCGGAAAAACGACCTGTGACAATTCCGCTGGTCCGTGAACTCCTGTAAGCCTTAACGCTTAGCTCTTCTTTTCGTTTTCTGCGGCAGCGCGTGCGCGTTCAGCCATGACGCCGCGGTGGAAGGCGAGAGCTGTGCCGATGACCAGTGTTACGCCCCAGGGTGCGAATATCAGCTCCTGAATCTGGGGAACTTGTATCTCGTGCGTGATAACCGTGAGCAGGGCGGCGGTTAACGTCGCGATTGTCGCATAAAGAATGAGATTCAGCGTCAGGTCGTTAATATGGCTCTGTTCCCAGTCTTCTACTTTAATTATTTTCATATTTCCCCCGTATGAACTTGTCTCTCAAGAGGTTAAAAGGCAGACAGAAAATTTACAACTTAAATTCACGCAATGATATCAGGCAGCAGCATGCTCTCCATTTTGGAAATCGAGTCTTTTAAAAACAATTTACGCTTTTTCAGGCGCTGGAGGCGCAGAAAGTCGACGGGGGTTGATTCGGAAAGCTGCTGGATAACGATATCCAGATCGCGGTGCTCAGTCTTGAGCTCCTCAAGTGCCTTTTGCAGGTCTTCCTGTTCTTCCAACATCATTTTGAAAAGTCACCTTACTCCTGTGAAAAAATGATATCAGAAAAACCCTGTAAATTTAAGCTTTATTTGTTGCATTCTTCTCCAAGCTCGCGCAATTTTAGGGGGTAAAACAATGTACATAAAGGGATTGGAAATTGAGCCAGACATCAGTTAAGACGACGGGAAAAAAACGGATCGGCATTCTCACCAGCGGCGGCGACTGTGCGGGGTTAAACGCTATTATCCGCGCTGTTGTCTATGCCGCGACGCGCCTTGGATGGGAAGTTGTCGGCATCGAGGACGGTACGGCGGGGCTTCTGGTGAGACCGATGCGCTACAAGGTACTGACGCGCCAGATGTTCGACACCACAATCATGCGCCTCGGCGGCACGATTCTCGGCACCACGAACAAGGGCAACCCTTTCAAATTCCCGATGCCGGACGGCACGTTCAAGGATCGCTCCAGCGAGATCACCGACGGCATCAAGGAGCTGGGAATCGAGGCGCTGATAGGCATCGGCGGCGACGGCAGCATGGCCATCCTCAGGACGCTGGCGAAGCGCGGCAACTTCAAGCTGATCTGCATTCCGAAGACGATCGATAACGATGTGGGCAAGACGGAGAACTCCGTGGGTTTCATCACCGCTGCCTATGTCGCGACGGAAGCGCTCGACCGGCTGCAGCCGACGGCGGCTTCCCATGACCGTGTGATGGTGCTGGAAGTCATGGGACGCGACGCTGGCGCCATCGCCATGTCGGCGGGTATCGCCGGCGGGGCGGATGTTATCCTCATCCCTGAAATCCCCTACGACATCGACAAAGTGGCGGAGAAAATTATTTCAGTTCGTGACGATGAGAAACGCAATTTTGCGCTGGTGGTGGTGTCGGAAGCCGTTAAAACGGTGGATGGCAAGGCGCTGCAGGTCGAATTCATCGGCGGCGAGAAAAGATACGGCGGTATCGGCAGTTATATCGGCGAGCAGATCGCGGCCAAGACCGGTTTTGAAACGCGTGTGACCGTCCTTGGCCACGTGCAGCGCGGCTGCGCGCCCATTCCCGAAGACCGGCTGCTGGCCGCCGCTTTTGGCGTTCATGCGGTCGAACTTGTCGCGGCAGGGAAACATGACCGCATGGTGGCTTGGTCAAACCGTGAAGTGATCGATGTGCCGATTGAGGAAGCTATCGCGAGCCAGCAGGAAGTGGATCTCAATGGCGCTCTGGTGCGTACGGCGCGCTCACTCGGCATTTGCCTCGGAGACTAGGACAGTGATGCGCAGAGGTTTTCCTCACGACCGTATTTTGTTTTGCACGGCTTTGCTGCTGACGGGCAGCATTGCGTCTTCCTATGCCGGAAACATGCCGCCGGCGATGCCTGTCGAAGCCGTTTCATCGGAAAAGGTGGATGCGCCTGCTCAGGCGCCCGCAGCTGCAGAAACCTCCGCAGAGGAAAAGACCTCCGCAGATGCTGATAAGCCTGCGGCGGAGAAAGACGCCCCCGCGAAAGAGGCGGCTTCTAAAGATACCGTGGAAAAAGACCCTCCTGCTGAGGCGGCGGCGGACGGGGATGTACCGGCTGACACTGTAAAAGCGCAAAAAACAGCAAACATCATCCTGCCGCGCCCGCGCCCTGCGGTTCTGATTGGACCGGATGGCAAACCTGTTACCACAGCAGGAAACGACGATGATGAGCTGCCAGTTGTGGATACGGACGAGACGATCCCGCTGCCGCCGTATCCGCCCATGGCACGCATCACCATGGGCGCACTGCAGACCTATAACATGGGAGAGGAGGACTCGCTGCTGGATGTGGCGCGTTATTACAAGCTGGGCTATGTCGAGCTGCGCGCCGCCAATCCGAAAGTTGATCCGTGGACGCCGGTGCCGGGCGAGCCCGTCACGATCCCTTCCTTTCATCTGCTGCCGCGCGCGCAGCAAAAAGGAATTGTCGTCAATCTGGCGCAGATGCGGCTCTACTATTTCAAAACGCCGGGAAAAGACCCTGTCACGTTTCCCATCGGTATCGGCCGCGAAGGGTTGCTGACGCCGACAGGCGAGACAACTATTGTCCGCAAACAGGCCGGTCCCACATGGTTCCCGACCCCGCGCATGCGCGAGGAAAAACCTTATCTTCCCGCCGCCATCCCGCCGGGGCCGAACAATCCGCTGGGTTCGCATGCTTTATATCTCGGCTGGCCGGAATTCAGGATTCACGGCACCGACAAGCCCTGGGCCATTGGTCGCCGCGTCAGTTCCGGCTGCATGCGGATGTATCCTGAAGACATTACTGCCCTTTTTAAAATGGTGCCTGTTGGCACGAAGGTGGCGGTTATCGACCAGCCGATGCTGGTGGGTTGGGTTGGTGATCAGCTTTATCTTGAAGCTAATCCCTCGAAGAGCCAGAATAATGACATCGAGATCAACGGCGAGCACGAGATCAAGGGCCTGACGGACGGGCTGAAGAAAGTCATTACCGATGCCGCCGGTGACGGCGCCGACAAGATCGACTGGGATATTGTGAAGCAAGTGGTGGAGGAACGCCTCGGTTATCCGATCGTTATTGCGAATAAAGCCGGACCTGTGCCGCCGCCCGCGCCGCCGGAGCAGCCTAAACATAGCTTTTTCAAGATATCGGTTTCGACCCCGAATCAATATAACCGGTAAAATCAATTCGGCCCTCTGGAAGGAAAATCCTGATGAAGAAAGCTGTCCACACAACATCAGCGCCTGTTCAAAGGATAGATGTTCCTATTGAAGTCAAGGTTCTCATCCATGCGCCAATTGAAAATGTTTATCAAACGCTGACGACCTCTGAAGGATGGGATGCCTGGTTCACGACGGGCATGACTCTCGATCTTTCTAAAAAGGAAGATTTCGAGTTTGTTTGGAAAGATTGGGGCGTAGATCATATTTCCACAAAAGTGCGTGCGAAAGTAAAATCGTATTCAGACAACCAGCATTTTTCTTTTTACTGGAATTACGGGCTTCACAACGGGCCCACCCTTGTCTGTATTGAGATGAAAGATACAGTCAAAGGCGTTATCATCAAGCTTACTGAAACCGGATACCCAGACAGCAATGAAGGGTGTGCAATGCTTGTAGATTGTTCTACGGGATGGGGTGAGGCTTTGACATTACTCAAGTTTTATCTAGAAAAAAATATTTCCACCAAAGGTGATTTTTAATCGGGCAACAAAAAACCGCGCCGGGATAAATCCTCTGGCGCGGTTTCTTTTATCTCTTATTAGCAGCAAGATTACTTACGCAGAGACTTGCTCATAGCAGCATCAGCTTTGTGCTTGTGCTTGGAAGCCTTTGCAACTGGAGCAGCTGCTTGGGTTGTGCACTTGCCGGCTTGTCTGCCGTCACAGGAAGGGTCACCTACGTTCGTGCCGTTAGCACAAGCGGAGAGAGCCAGAACTGAGAGCACAGAGAGTGCCATTGTAAAACTTTTCATCTTATTATTCCTCTTTGGTAAAAGCCCCCGGACGGAGACAGTTGTACGATGTTGTAGCTTCAAAATGTTTACTATAGGACAAGCGGTGAGTCTATAGGCGAAACAGGGTTGAGGATAACAAGCGAGTGCCAATTTAACAACAATCAGGGCGTCTGCAGGGCCTGTATTTTTCGGAAATAATTGTCAACTCCCTGCATGATTGCGGAAGAGATATTTCGCTGAAATGTCCCTGAAGTCAATAACTTGGCCTCATCCGGGTTGGAAATAAATCCGGTCTCGATCAGCACGGAGGGCACGTCCGGAGCCTTCAAAACGGCGAACCCGGCGGACCTGTGTGAATTTGGCAACAGTCGGACATTTTTGCTGATGAAGGCATGGGTCAACAGACGGGCGAATGTATTTGAATCATTCATTTTCTCCCGCATCGCGAGGTCGAGCAGGATATCAGCGACGTCCTGGCTCTCCTGACTCAGGTCAACGCCGGCGACGAAACCGGAGTTGTTTTCGTCCTGTGCCAGAAGGGCTGTCTCGTTGTCCGAGGCTTTTTCGGAGAGGGTATAGATGGAAGCACCGCGGATGCCTGTGCGGCTGACTTTGTCCGCATGGATGGAAACGAACAGGTCGGCCTTGACCTCCCGCGACATATCGACGCGGTCATGCAGCGTGATGTAAACGTCTTTGTCCCGCGTCAGGACGACCTTGTAGCGCCCGGTTTCTTCCAGCTCCCGCCGCAGCTCCTGCGCCACGGCCAATGTGATGTTCTTTTCCTTGAAGCCGAAAGCTTCAGCGCCGGGGTCCTGTCCGCCGTGTCCTGCATCAACGACAACGGTGTACATTTTTGGGTGCTTGAATAACGACGGCGCTGGAGAGGGCTGTGTTTCCGGTGCGTTAGTCTCTCCCTGCTCTGTCTCCTTAACAACGTCATTTTGTCCCGCGGCATAAGTATTTCCTGAAGGACCGCGGGTTGCGCTGTCCGTTGTCAGGGCGCGGTTGCCGAAGACTTTGACCTTCTGCGCTTCAAAGGCGTTGACGGAGGACTGAGTGACGTCAATCACCAGCCGGTCTTTGCCCATGCTGGTTTTGGGGACAATAAAAGCATCATCAACTGTGGCCGGTTGTTTCAGGTCGAAGATGACGCGGGTCAGCCCGTCGTCGAGGATGCCGCTGCGGTAGGATTTGATGACATGGCTCGTGTCGACGAACCGCGACTTGAAAGTGTCCCACTCAACCGGCGGCAGGTCGAGCACAAGTCGGTAAGGCTGATCGAGCAGAAAGGCGCGGAAATCCGTTTTCTGGTTCAGGTCGAGGACGATGCGGGTTTTTGTGCCCTGACCGCCATAACGGATGTCTTCAACCTGAAGTTTTGAACCATTGGCGGCGTAGATCGAAACTGGCAGTAAAGCCAGAAAAATAAGCGATATGAAAAATAAACAGCTCTTGCGCACGCGGCCCCGTATCTGTCGATTAAAATATCAAATTGATTATAAGCTTGAATGGCTTCAGCCTTCAAGGATTGCACGAATTTCGGCGCTTTTTCATTTTTATATATTATGTACATAAATTAGCCATTGAGCGAATCTATAGAGCTAGCCTATAGTGGTCATGCGACAAAAAGGCGTCCTTGTAATAAATTATGAGTAATAGGGCGCCTTGGTCAACGAATTTTGAGGTTGGCTTGTTTTATACCTCCTGTCCAAAAGACAGTGAAACAGGCCCGGTGATTGAGAACAGAGTGGTTAAGTAGCGTCTTTTTTGACTTTGACGCTCCCGGTAACGGTAGACGAAGACTGTTTTTTAAATGCCGCCAGCCTTGAGAAGAACATGATGCGCCGCTTAGGTCCCCATTGTCGCTACGGGATGAAGCTCAGGCCTGCATCGAAAAGGATTGATAATGACGAAACGGATGCTGATTGATGCAACGCACCCCGAAGAAACACGGGTCGCGGTTGTCACCGGTAACAAGCTTGAAGAATACGACTTCGAAACCGTCGTTCGCAAACAGCTCAAAAGCAACATATACTTGGTCAAGGTCTCGCGCGTAGAGCCCTCGCTGCAGGCNNAAATTCACCCCGACTATTACCGCATACCGATTGCTGACCGCGAAGCCCTGCTGGCTGAAGAGCGTGCAATAGCAGCAGCGCAGGCCGCGCGTGAAGATGCCGAAGATGCCGCTGAACTGGCAGCTTCGGGCGAAAGCCTCGATGATGAAGAAGGTTCTGTCTCCGGAGAGAACTGCGCTGCAGACGCGGAAGCGTCTTCCGCTCAATCCTCCGGCGAAGAACATTACGTTTCCACGCACACCAGCTCGCTGGCCGCTGATATTGGTCAGGAAGTGATGNNTTCCTGCCGTTTCCGGAAATTCACCCCGACTATTACCGCATCCCCATCGCCGACCGCGAGGCCCTGCTGGCGGAGGAGCGCGCGATAGCCGCAGCGCAGGCGGCGCGCGAAGACGAGGAGGATGCCGCCGAAGACGCTGCTGCCGGCGAAAGTATTGACGACGAAGAAGGCGAAGAAGGCGAAGCCACTGAAGAAAACGGCGGCGATGAAGCAGAGACCTCTGCCGTTGAACCGTCCGAAGATGGGCATTATATCTCCGCGCATACCAGCTCTCTGGCCTCGGATATCGGTCAGGAAGTCATTGTCGATGAGACTATTGTTGTCGATACGCATGATGCCGACGACGAGGAGGGCGACGCGCTGCCCGAAACCAGCGAGGCGGATGAAGCTGCCGCTTCCGGCGATGATCCGGTCGAAGCTTCCGGTGAAGAAAAAGAACCTGACGTGGAAATCATCGGCGGCGATGTCGTCGATGCGCCCGTTTACCGCTCCAGCATCAAGCGCCGTTACAAGATTCAGGAAGTCATCAAGCGCAACCAGATCATGCTCATCCAGATCAGCAAGGAAGAGCGCGGCAACAAGGGTGCGGCTGTCACGACCTACATTTCCCTGCCGGGTCGCTACTGCGTCCTGATGCCGAATTCCCCGCGCGGCGGCGGCGTTTCCCGCAAGGTGTCTAACGCCAAGGACCGTCAGCGCCTGAAGAAAATCCTGCAGGAACTCAATGTGCCGGAAGGTATGTCGGTGATTCTGCGCACGGCGGGTGTCGCCCGCGCGGCGGCCGAGATCAAGCGCGATCTCGATTACCTGCTGCGCCTGTGGGACCAGATCCGCGAATTCACGCTGAAATCATCGGCGCCTGCGCTGATTTATGAAGAGGGCAACCTCATCAAGCGTTCGATCCGCGACCTGTACAAGCGCGATATCGATGAAGTTTACGTTGCGGGCGAAGACGCGCATAAGAGCGCGCGCGAATTCATGCGCATGCTGATGCCGAGCCATGTCGAACGCGTTCATCTATATAATGATCCATCCATGCCGTTGTTCTTCCGCTATCAGGTGGAAAGCCAGATCGACGCGATTCACAGCCCGACCGTGCATCTGAAATCCGGCGGCTATATCGTCATCAACCCGACCGAGGCGCTGGTCTCGATCGACGTCAACTCAGGCCGTGCCACCAAGGGACGCGACATCGAAACTACAGCGCTCAAGACCAATCTTGAAGCCGCCGAGGAAATAGCCCGCCAGCTCCGCCTGCGCGACCAGGGCGGTCTTGTCGTCATCGACTTTATCGATATGGAAGACGCACGCAACAACCGCATCGTCGAGCGCAAGATGCGCGACGCCATGCAGCATGACCGCGCCCGCATCCAGCTCGGACGTCTTTCCACCTTCGGTCTGATGGAATTGTCGCGCCAGCGGCTACACCCCAGTCTGGTCGAAACCAACTTTGAAGTGTGCAAGCATTGTGCCGGCTCCGGTCTGGTGCGCACCATCGAGACAACGGGCGTTATCGTTCTGCGTGCGATTGAAGAAGAGGGTCTCCGCGCCCGCGCTTCCGAGATCAAGGTTAGCGTGCCGACGGAAATCGCCCTCTATATCTTCAACAACAAGCGCGATCATCTGGTCGCCATCGAGAAACGCTACAACATGCGCGTCCAGCTTCAGGCCAACGACACGCTGTTGAAACCCAACTACACGATCGATGTCCTGCGTGCGGCGGGATACGTCCCCGCGGAGCGTCCGGCGCATCACCATGCGCCCGTGCAGACGGTGGATATATCTGACCTGCCCGAGATCGAGGAGAGCGAAGGCGGCGACGATCATTTGTCATCGGATTTCTCGGTTGACGAGGAAACCGCTGGTGACGAAGCTCCCAGAAGAGAAAGCCGACACCATGGCAACCGCGATGGCGGCAACAGAGGCGGTGGTCACAGACAGCACGCCGCTCCGAACGATGAAGCAGGCGGAGGCGATGGCGATGGCCGCCGCAAACGCGGCAGACGCGGCGGACGCAACCGCGGCAGAAAGCGTGGCGGTAGGGATGGCAACAGGGATGGTCGCGGTCGTGATAATAACGGACAAAACGCAGGCGTAGCTCCTCAGCAAGAGGGCGGTAATGCCGGCGGCGGTGGCGAACAACAGGCGACGCAGGGTGGTGGTCACAACCACAACCACGAGCGTCAGCAGCACCACGCGCAAGAAGAACACCGCGTTCTGCCCAATCCGGCCAATCAGCCGCAGGGGCAGGGATCATCGGACCAGGATTCATCCGGCCAGCCCGAGCGCAAAGGCTGGTGGAAACGCCTCACGGATGCTTCTTAGGATAGCGGACGCTTTTTAAGCTTTAGCGAACTTTCTTATTCGCATCAGGCTGTGTGCGCACATAGCGGACAGCAGCGTGGTTGCTGTCATCATTGCTTCGCTGCATCCCGTCGCTGAAGTCCTGCCAGCACCTGCTGTCAGTAGAGAACTGTGGCGTAGGTTTGATTGTAGATGACCAGTACCAATTGCCATACCACGTCGCGCCATTTTTTGTTCCTTTTATCAGACCGCCGTTCAGGTTAAAGGTATCCTTCAACGCGCCTTTTTCCTTGATCTTGTAAAGGACGTTCAGCTCGTCTTTGGTTGGCACGCGCCAGTCACCATGACCAAGGGCTTTTTTATCATTAAGCTCTTCTGCATACTTCGCGGCGGCGTAAAAGGTCATACCCAGGTTACCACCCCTGTGATCCAGAACATTCTCAGGCATGACGAACATCTTGTCTCCACTATCGGGAGATATGCCGGCATAAACACTGCCATCGGGCACTTTGTCGCCGATTTTAAGTGGTGGTGAAACAGAGGCCTCTTCTTTTTTTGGAGTATTTTTGTTGGAGGATGTGTCCGTAATGGTCACGGCTGCTGGTGCGGGTTTTTCTTTCACAAGGTTGGCTCTGTGCAGCGGGGACTTGCCATCTGCCTTAAACTCGATTTTTATCGCGTTTGTTTTTACGCGTGCCTGCTTTACAGCAACGGTGGCATGGCGTATCTCTTCCTTTTTGACATGCTCGGTCTTCTGAGCTGCCTCTTTCAGGATACGCTGTATTTCTGTATGGCCCCTTTGGTCTGCGAAGCTCAGAGCTGTTTCGCCATAACTGTTACGTTTGTTGATAGCTGCACCGTTGTCGACCAGCAAGCGCACGATTTCCGTGTCGCCGTACCGCGCCGCATACATCAGCGCCGTATAGCCGTCGTCATCCTTTTCATCCAGCAAGGCTTTATGCTCGATCAGCAGGCGCACAATATCCGTCAAGCCTGACATTGCCGCATTGATCAATGGTGTGGCGTCGTATTCATCTTTCTCGTTGATATCAGCCCCCGACCGCAGCAGTTCTCTTACGGAGCCTATATCTCTGTCATCCACAGCTTCCAGTAAATCGCCATCCATCGCCTGATCCTCTTCTAATACAGTTTGTTAAACATCCAAATGCCAAAACGGGCTTCCCAATTTTTCAGGAGAGCCCGTTTTGAAAGATGTTGCTTATGTTGTTATTTCGTCATGAAAATAGCATAATGCAACGTCCCCGGGCAATCCTGCGGGAGCATGTAAATACTAAACATTGCGATATACTTTTTGCGTTCCATGATGGCCATAATATATAGATTCCATTTCCGGTGCAAGTATTTTTTTTGCAGTGCAACAAATCAGGATTTATCGAGTGATTGAATAAACTCAGCACTCTGTTGATAAGAGCAGAGGTGGATCATTTTGAGGTGCGGATAAGCCTGCGGATTGGCAAAAATCCCGCCGTATTTTTTCCGGTTCTTGTACCATGTCTTGAGAAACCACCAGAGGATGCTGTCTGTGGTGAAGAACTGCTTGGGGAGCGTCTCCTTGTTGCCGTTGCAGATGATCTCGCCGGTGCGCCAGCGGCGCATCGTGCGGGCAAACAGCGCGTTGAAATTCGCAAAGAACGGCATGTCGAGCCAGATGATGGTGTCGGCGCGGGGCCAGGTGATGGCTTGCGAGCGCGTGGTGTAGTTTCCGGCGACGACCCATTTGTCGCCGCGCGTGGCTTCGTCGACAAGGCGACGAAAGTCTTCATCACTGCGTTCCTTCCAGCCCGGCAGGTGGTGAAAATCATCGAGGTCGATATATTTGAGTCCGTGTTTTTCCGCCAGTTGCTTCGCCAGCGTTGATTTGCCCGATCCTGTGGTGCCGATGATAACGATGCGGTTCATTACTGCTCCGCGCTGAAGCCGGAGAAATAGGCCACTAGATGGTCGATCAGCTTGCGCGTCTTGGCGCTGAGGTGGCGCTTGTGCTGGTAGACAGCCTGTATCGCCAACGGCGGGGCTTCGAACTCTTCCAGCAGAGGCTCGAGCTCGCCGCTGATCATATGCTGCCCGACAATGAAGGTTGGCAATATAGCGATGCCGCAGCCGTGCACGGCCGCTTCGCAAAGTAATGTACCACTGTCCGCGATAAACCGCCCGCCAACATGCTGCCAAAACTCCTTACCATCTTTCATGAAAGGCCAGGCGTTGCCGTCATGCAGGCCGATGAAGCTCAGGCAGTTGTGCCGCGCCAGATCTTCCGGCGTTTGCGGCCTGCCGTGTTTCTCGAGATAGGAAGGACTGGCGACGACGACGCGGCGGCTCTGCGCCAGCTTGCGCGTGATCAGGCTCTGCTCTTCCAGCGCGCCGATGCGGATGGCGAGATCGAACCCTTCGGCGGCGATATCCACCGTACGGTCATTGATGATCAGCTTCACCGACACATCGGGGTATTTCTCGAGGAAATCCGCAATCGCGGGGCCGAGAAACTTGTTGCCGAAGCTAAGTGGCGCGGAGATTTTTATTTCACCGACGGGATTTTCATTGCGGTAGCGGAGATTTTCCTCGACTTCCGCCAGCTCGTCGAGAAACTTGCGCGCATGTTCGACATAAGCGTAACCGGCTTCCGTCAGGTTGACGTGGCGCGTTGTGCGCTGGAGCCTCAGCGTGCCGAGATAGGCTTCGAGATCCTTGATGCGCTTGCTGACAACCGAATTGGCGATGTTCAGGCGGTTGGCCGCTTCGGCGAAGCTGCCCGTCTCAGCCACGGTCACAAAAGCGATCATATTGGCCAGTCTGTCCATAAGGTTTAGTATTATTCTAAATAATAGATTTATAAAGCTTATTTTTAGATTATTAATATAAAAAAAGTATATTATTTACGAAATACATATAATTCTAAAAATTAGAATAGTAAGTGATTTATTAAACTATATTTATCTAATTAAAATAATAATAATATTAATATATAGGATAAACGAAAGGAGAATCATAATGTTTACCGTAAGACAAAAAAATGACAGAGGATTAACCGAGATTGACTGGCTCAAGAGCCGTCATACCTTTTCATTCAGTCATTATTATGATCCGGCCAATATGGGCTTCGGTCCGCTGCGCGTCATTAATGAAGACTGGGTTGCGCCGG
>PLXM01000136.1 GCA_003153235.1 Rhodospirillales bacterium | reverse complement strand
CGTATTCCGGCACTATCGCCGCCGCCATCGAGGCGACGCTGATGGGTGTTCCTGCGATCGCGTTCAGTCAGGATTTTGACGAGCACGGCGGCAAGCCGCAGTGGGACATTGCGCGCCAGTACATACCTAAAATTCTCAAGGCTTTTGAGTGCAAGGAATGGGAAGATAATGTCCTGATGAGCGTGAACTTCCCGATGCCCAAGATCGGCGTGACGCCGGAAGTCCGCGTGCGTCCGCAGGGGCATTACAGCATAGAAGATCAGGACATGATCGAGAAAATTGACCCGCGCGGGCGACCCTATTACTGGGTCGGCGCGCCGCCAAAACGCAACGAGCTTGACCAGACCATCGATGTGGGCTCGCTGAAAGCGGGGCATGTGACGATCACGCCGCNNCGCCGCTGTCGCTGAACCTGACGCACCGCCCGACGCTGCAATTTCTGGAGAATGTTTTTAAATGAGCCTGCTGGCGCGCAAAATACGGCTGATCATGAAGCTCCGCAAGGCGGGGATTACCGATACGGCTGTGTTGTCTGCCATCGAGCGCGTGCCGCGCGAGACATTTATCCCGCCGATGTTCCACGATCAGGCGTATGAGGATATCGCGCTGCCGATTGATTGCGGGCAAACGATCAGCCAGCCGTTGGTTGTGGCAAGCATGACACAATCATTGCAAGTCAACGACCGGCACAAGGTACTGGAAATCGGCACAGGTTCCGGCTATCAGGCGGCGATCCTGTCCAAGCTGTGCCGCCGGGTCTATAGCATCGAGCGTCACCGTCCGCTGCTGGCGACGGCGGAGAGACGCCTGACCGACCTTAAGGTACGCAATATCACCTGCAAGGTGGCTGATGGCATGAAGGGCTGGCCCGAACAGGCACCGTTCGACCGTATCATTGTGACGGCGGCCGCTGCTGCCGAACCGCCGGAGCCGCTGCTGGAGCAGCTCTCTATCGGAGGCATCCTGATTATCCCGATGGGGCGTGACAAGACAAGCCAGTTCATTTATCGGATTACAAGGCGGGAAGCGGATTACAGCATCGAGCAGCTGATGCCGGTGCGCTTTGTGCCGTTGCTGCCGAATGTCGCACGTAACGAGCCTATAGCGGAAGACCAGACCGATCCTAATGTCCTTGCGGGTTCTTTTGCCTTTCAGAATTGATATGCAGCGCGGATATTTAATCTTCATGGGCGCCATGGTTGCCGCCTTGAGTCTTTCCGGTTGCGACGATTACCGTGGGCCTGTGCGTGTGATTAATCTCGGATTGCATGCCGATTCAAGCACGGGAGCGATCATGGTGGGTGATCATGACAACCTCTGGGATATTGCCAAGCGTTACCGGCTGCCAATCCGCGAGATTATCGACCTGAACGGGCTTGAGCCGCCTTATAAACTTTCGGACGGACAGCGGCTAAAAATGCCCGCGCCGGTCGATTACCGCGTCAGGGGCGGCGATACGCTGCAGGCGGTGGCCAGCATGTTCGGCGTTTCGGCGTCGCAGCTGGTAGAGGTCAATAATATTCCTGCGCCTTACAGGATACGTCTGGGACAGGTTTTGCGGGTTCCGCGCCAGCAGCAAGCGCCGCAACAAATTGTTACTGCACCAACGCCGCAACAAAAGCCAGAGCCGCCCATGAAGGTTCAGGCTATGAAGCTGGAGCCTGTTGTGAAAGAGCAACTGGCAGAAAACCAGACGCCGTCTTATCCCTCTGTTGTGAGCAAATACGCGCAGATGCCAGAGGAAACAAAATCTGTGGAAACAAAATCTGCGGAAACAAAACCTGCCGGAACGGCAAGGCAGGAGGAGTCTGAGCAGGAGCAGGCTGGGCAGGTGGAACTGCAGACGCCTTCGTCATTCATGTGGCCGGTACGGGGCAAGGTTATTTCCGGTTATGGCCCCAAGGAAGACGGTCTTTATAACGACGGCATCAATATCGCCGCGCCGCGTGGAACACCTGTGGCTGCAGCAGCGGACGGCATCGTCGCTTATGTCGGGGATGACCTGAAAAGCTACGGCAATCTGGTGCTCATACGCCACGGTGGCGGCACAATGACGGCCTACGCTCATCTGGCCTCCATCAGTGCGCGAAGAGGCATGGTCGTTCATAAGGGGCAGGTGCTTGGCACAGTGGGTTCGACAGGAGCCGTTCCTGTGTCGCAGCTTCATTTCGAAATCAGGCATGAATCGAAAACCTGTGATCCGCGGCAATATTTGGGATAGTTGCTGGATTTAGGATAGGCACTGCATTCAGGATGTTTATTGGTCTTTGTCCGGCGGGGCTATAGTGTCATTGCCCGGAGCAGGCGCAGGGCTGTGAGTGTCAGGCGCGGTGTCCTGATCTTTATCGCCATGATCTTTGTTACCGAGTTTTTTAGCATCTTCTTCCTGGATCTGATTCCACAGGATGAAGCCTTGCGCCTCCGGTTGAGGACTGGGCGGTATATCCAGAAGAAACTTATGGTCTTTCAGTATACGCCTTTCGGGTTCTTTCCCCTTTTTGTCATTGGGGTTGCCAAAGAATAAAACTGTTTTCCCGTCCACTCTTGAAATATAAATGGGGCCTTCGTAGATGTAAGTCATAGCATTTTTGAAGCCAGCACCCTCATCAAGGTAAATATCGAGATGGNNTGGCAGCCGTAGGGGCTACAGTTCAGCCGCCCGCGTTTGTGCACGAGAATAATATTTGCTTTTTTTCCGTCAAACTCTTCCGCGATGCGTACAGATGCAGCGAAATCTTCTTCGGGGTTAGGAAAGGCCTTTATGCCCTTGAAGGATTCAGCCATCTGCTTTTGCAGGTCTACCGTGCTTTGTAAGTTAGTTTTTAGAAAGGGGTATGTTTTTATAGCTTCGTTGACATCAATATCTTTCGAGAAAGTAATCTCTTTCGCCTTTTTGCGGAGTTCTTCCTCATCTTTCTGGTATTTTGCGAGGTTCTTTGGATAATCTCTGATGTAGTCCTTCCAGGACTGTATGACCTCCGGAGGTATTTTTGCTGCGGTTTCCCGCCCTATTTTATCGTAATCGTAAACTTGGGAATGAGCCATCTGCGGCAGAAGCATGGCGGCGCTGGCAGATAAGATCAGGATCAAGAGCGCCTGAGCCGGCTTCTGCGTGAAGCTATTGCGCGGTTTTTTTCTAGCCATGTGTTTTATATGCCTTTCTCCCCGGATCAGCGTTACTGGTTAGGTGAAGCCTGCGACTGGTTGCTGTTTGCATCTGTACTGATTTTCAACGAGGCGCGGGCAGCCAGCAGGGCGTTTATCTGTTCCTGTAACTGGTATATATCCTGCAGCTCAACCGTGGTGTAGGCGTCAATACTGGCCTGCTCCTGCTTGAGGGCGCCCATGTTGTTTTGTATCTTGAAGAAGTACTCAGGATCGAAGAACCGCTCTTTGGTCATGGCCTCCATAATTTCGTTATAGCTGGGTGTGTCCGATGCGCAAGTAAAGTTTTGCGGCGGGGTTCCTGGCGGCGGCGGCGGAACAGCAGAGCACAATGGTACCCCTGCGTTCTTGCGGATAGTCGTGATCTCAGTTGCTATGGCCTGTGCTGTGGAAGGCAGTGCCGCGCGTCTTGAGAGCATCGAAGAGACAACGTCTGAAGCTATGCTGTTAATGGCATCAAGGTGCTGGCGTCTTATGATGTGTTCTTCACCATCGGGCGTAGTGACGATACTATCAGGGACCCTTTCTTCGATGGTGGGCTGTATAAGGTTGACAAGCAGGGCTTGGGCCGCCAGGTATTGATCATTGTTCGGTCCATTCGGGTTCATGTCGATGGTATCTCTCAGCAGCAATCCTTCAATGCTAACATCGCCGTTAACAATCTTTCCGGGTGTTCCAACAGGATTGCAGGCGCCCTTGCCGTCGTTGTCATTGGGATTGTAAAACTCGGTACAATATTGTTTCCAGCGTACAGACAGATCTTTTGTCGGCGTCATGCCTCCCGGCGGCGTATAGGGGACAGTCTCGATGGCATTTTGTGCCCGTCTGGTGATATCCTTCTTGAGCCCTTGCGTCAGTGCCGTTGAAGTCAGGCTTGTCTGGGTGAGTACAGGCGAGAAGGAACCGGCAACGCAGGTAGATTCATTGGGAAGATTATCCTGATTGGAGGTGGCGCGTTGTTCCTGCTCGACACGTGCCGCCTTGGTGACATCCACGGCATCCATCATGCGGCCGAGCTGCCATGTTTCAAAGACGCGGTATGCGTAGAGCTGCGCTGTCATGTTCTGTATGGCCGGCAGGAAATCCTTATCCCACCAGTCTTTCAGGAGGTTTTGGAATTTGGAGCCGGGTGGCGTAGGTGGCGGCTCAAGGCTGCAGGGATCAACTGCAAACTGGCCTGTCAGCACCGGGTTGCCGCAAGGGGGTGGTGGGGGCGGGCCGCAAGTGCTGCCGCCGCCGCTACCGCTGCCGCCATTCTGCGGACCTTTAGATACCATCATGCCTTGGCAGAAGGGGTTGTCTATACCCCAGGGATCGTCGATATCAACCGAAAACTGTTCATCGGCCATATAATCCGAAAGACAGGGGTTGCCGGCGCCCGGGCACACATCGCCCATCCCGCCGGTGATGTATGGTATCACGTCTGCGGGAAGGAAGTTGAAACCTGCAAGGATAGCTGTCTGCGTGAGATGGAAAGCGACGCCTTTGGCGGAAGTGCGCGGTGTATTGATTGCTGCCACCGCTGCCGCATTGCCCATGACGGCTCCCCATGCACCGGTATAGAATTGACGCTGATACGTATCCTGGTCATTTGGATTTGCCAGCCAG
>PLXM01000078.1 GCA_003153235.1 Rhodospirillales bacterium | reverse complement strand
ACTTCATGGCGTTGCCGACGAGGTTCAGCATGATCTGCCGGAGACGTGTCGGGTCACCCATCACAACGAAGGGCAGGCTCTGTTCTATATCGGTCAGCATTTTGACCGGTTTGCCGAGCAGTTTGACTTCCATACACTCCATGACCCCATAGGCCAGTGTGCGCAGCGGGATCTCGAAATTATCGAGCTCGACTTTACCAGCCTCGACTTTGGCAAGGTCGAGAATATCGTCGAGAATTTCCAGCAGACCGCTGGCAGATTTACGCGCGGTAACAACCATCTCGCGCGTTTCGGCGGGAATAGGCTCGTCGTGGACCAGTTCCAGCAGCCCGTAGACGCTTTGCATGGGCGTGCGGATTTCATGGCTCATGGAGGCGAGAAAGGCCGATTTCATTTCCGCCATGACGGTGGCTTCAAAGGCTATTCTCTTGGCTTCGGATATATCGTCAAGCCAGAGGAGAGCAATCTGCCGGTTATCGAGTTGCGTGTGCGACAGGGTCAGGCGGCCCCAGCCGCCTTTTTCGGGCAGCTGGATATCGATCCCGGTGATATCCTGCTTTTCTTTCAGAGCCTTCTCGGCCTCGGCGGGCAGCCCTGCCGGCAGCATTTTTGAGAAAAGAGGGTTGGTATAAAGCCTTTTTTCACCCTCAATAATGCAAAGGCCGATGGGGGCCAGATCGTAAACCGGGTGCGTTTTTGCGTCTTCCAACTGCTTTAACAGGCCTTGCATAGGGGCGGCTTCCTATATATTTTGTCTAAGTGTCTAATCAGGACGGGCTTTTGTAAAGCTGAAAAGAGGAATGATATGTCATATAAGGTTGCGATCGTTGGCGCGACAGGGAATGTAGGCCGCGAAATGCTGAATACGCTGTCGGAAAGGAATTTTCCGGTAAGCGAAGTATATGCTGTGGCCTCCGCCCGTTCTGCCGGCAAGCAGGTTTCTTTCGGAGAGGATCATATCCTGAAAGTCCAGAATCTTGAAAAGTTCAACTTTAAAGGCGTGGATATCGTTCTGGCTTCTGCCGGCTCCAAGATCTCGGAAGGTTTTGTACCGCGTGCCACAAAAGCGGATGCTGTTGTCATTGATAACAGCTCGCTCTACCGCATGGATAAAGATGTCCCGCTGGTCGTGCCGGAGGTCAATCCGGGTGATATCAAGCTGTACAAAAAACGCGGCATCATTGCCAACCCCAACTGTTCCACGATCCAGATGGTTGTCGCCCTGAAACCGTTACATGATATTGCCGGCATCAAGCGCATAGTTGTCGCGACCTATCAGTCCGTTTCAGGCGCGGGCAAGGCAGCGATGGATGAACTTTTTAACCAGACGCGCGCGCTCTATGCCAATGGTGCGCCGGAGCGGCAGGTTTTTTCGAAGCAGATATGCTTCAATGTCATTCCGCAGATTGATAAATTCATGGCCGATGGCTATACAAAAGAAGAATGGAAGATGCGCGTTGAAACGCAGAAAATCCTTGATAAATCAATTGCTGTGACGGCCACCTGCGTGCGCGTGCCGGTGTTTGTGTGCCATTCCGAGGCGGTGAATGTGGAGTTCAAGAAGCCGATCACTGTGGCGCAGGCGCGCAAGGCGCTGCAGAAGGCACCGGGTGTTGTTGTTGTGGACAAGCACGAGTTGGAAGATGGCTTTGTCACTCCCGCTGAAGTGTCGGGGGAAGACTCTGTTTACGTCAGTCGTATTCGCAAGGATGAGACAGTGAAGCATGGCCTCAGTCTTTGGGTCGTAGCTGACAATCTGCGTAAAGGTGCCGCGACAAACGCAGTACAGATCGCAGAAATTTTAGCCGAAAAATACCTGTAAATTTTTATTGAGCCGGTTTCGTATTCGTATTCGTATTCGCATGTTTCCCGGATGAGTTGTCTCCCGCTGCCGGCTCAATTTCGGAAAGGGCCGCCCCTTCATGGGCGAGCTGGTCTGACATAATGTCGAGCATTTTCTCGTTTTCAGGAAACTTCAGAGATCGGGCTGTGGTTATGCGAGTACTTTCTGGTGACACGCCATAAAGCGAAAGAAGAGCGACAAAAGCCGCAACAACACCGACGCCGGCAAGCACCGCGCTGATGCTTCGCCATATTACGCCTACCCATATTTTCTTTACGCCGAGAGTCATATTTTTTTTACCTTTTAGTGGCACTATGACTTTGTCAGGCTACGGGATCACAGGGGGTTTTCATAGCCGTTTCTGTTATAAAGTTTTCCATATCTTAATAATTAATACTGGGGCACCCATGAAAAACCACTTATTTATTTTCATAAATAAAAAATCCACACAAAAAATTCTTCTAACATCACTCCTCGGGCTGTTGGCTTATTCGTCGTCTGTTTATGCAGATGATATACCTGTGGATCGCGTCATCCTTTCAACCAGCGGTCTGGCGCAATTTGAACACCATACACAGGTGACGGGCGATGCGACTGTAGAGTTTCCGGTACGCCTCGATCAGGTGGACGATATTTTAAAGAGCCTCGTTGTATTTGACGCTAAAGGGCGCCTTGGCAGCGTCACACTGCCGGGGATACAGCCGCTCGACCAGATTTTCAAGGACATGCCTTTCAATCGCGGGCAACTTGGCGATGCAGTCATGCTGCTCAACGCCTATCAAGGGGCAGTGGTAACGATCAAGGGCGCTGATCTGGCAGCGACAGGAAAAATTATTCAGGTTGTGCCTGAAGAAATTGCGCTGGAGAACAACAAGACAATCACCAAGCATCGGCTCAGTTTGATGACAGACGCCGGTTTAAAACAATCCATACTGGAAGACCTGCAATCCCTTCAGTTTGAGGACAAGAAAATACAGGACGATATCGGACGTGCGCTGGATTCTGTTCGCCAGAACAGCACATCAGACCGCCGCATGCTGTCGGTAAATCTGCTCGGTAAGGAACCACGAGATGTTACATTATCCTACGTCGTTCCATCACCATTGTGGAAGACAGCGTACAGGATGGTCGTTCCGGAGCCGGGAAAAGACAAAGGGTTATTGCAGGGCTGGGCGATTGTCGAGAACATGACCGCCGGAGACTGGAAGAATGTTGATTTGTCGCTTGTATCGGGTAATCCGGTTACATTCCATCAGGCGCTTTATCCTTCCTACTACGTGAACCGCCCCGATGTTCCCGTGCAGGTTTTTGGCATGTCTCTGCCGCGCGTTGATGAAGGCGTGGTTGGTTCAGCCGGGCAGATGCAGGCAGCTAATGAAAAGAAAGAAGCTATGTTGAAAGCCATGGGCGGACCACAACGGGCAGGTATAGCGGGAAGAATGTTTGCGGGCGGTGCGGTTATGGCGAAAGCAGCTCCAATGGCACCAATGGCAATGAATGCAATAGCAGCCGGAGCGCCAGAAGAGTCTGAAAACGCTCCAGAAACCGGCATGGATCAAGTGGCAGATGTAGCGCACGCCGCACAGAGTGCTGAAGCTACAACGCAGGTGCTGTTCCGTTTTCCGGACAGGTTCAATTTGAAAGCCGGACAGTCGATGATGCTGCCCTTCGTCAGCCGCGATGTGCCAATGCAGCGTGTATCACTGTATCAACCGGAGACAAACCAGCAGCATCCGCTGGCAGCGGTTGAGATTAGTAACGATGGCGATACCAGCCTGCCACCCGGCGTGCTGACGCTATATGAAGAAAGCGCGCTACTGAAGGGAACAAACTTTATCGGCGATGCGCAGCTTGCGGTATTGAATAAGGGCGAGAAGCGTATCGTCAGTTACGCGCTCGATAATAAAACCACAGTAGATCGTGCTGATAAAACAACCGCAACTGAAGGCCAGATAACGGCATCACAAGGTGTTATCCGCGCAGCAGTCAAGAATCACATGGAGACTGTTTACACGATCAAGGGGCCTGCGGAGGAAGACCGCGTGGTTGTCATTGAGCATCCGCGCATGGGAGGGGATTATAAAGTTGTCGAGCCTGACCCCAAGGATGTTGAGGTGACTGACACGCATTATCGCATCAAGGTTCCTGTCAAGGCAGGGGAGACGAAGTCACTTCGCGTCGTACTTGAAAGCCAGCTCTGGCAAACCTATAGCATAGAGAGCATGCCGGTTGAACAACTGGTGGCTTACGCATCCGGTACTGGAACCCTTGATCCTGCCGTTCGCAAGGCTTTAACCGAGATTGCCGATCTGCGCCGCGAGCTTGATGACTTTGACCAGAAACTTTCTGATGTGGACGAGAAAAAGGAAACCATCTTTCAGGATCAGCAGCGGGTAAGAGAGAATCTGAGAAGCCTTAACGTTAAGTCAGAGGTGCAGCAGAAATACCTCGATAAATTGAACTCGCAGGAAGATCAGGTCGGCAAGCTCGATCAGGAAAAACAAACTCTTACAGACCAGAGGGAGGCCAAAGCGGTTGAATTACAAAAGAAAATCGCGGCACTGAGCTTCTAGTTAATAATTTATTAACATCTGTATGATACCATAATACTAATATATTGCATTTTAATAAAAATAGTCGGGACTTCCGATTCTCCAATTTTGCAATACAAGGGGTGAGCCATGAAAAACTATGTTTTTGCTGCGACTTTAGCGTTGGTTTTGGCGAATGCTACTTCCTCATATGCGC
>PLXM01000224.1 GCA_003153235.1 Rhodospirillales bacterium | reverse complement strand
TACAAAAGCTGATCCTCTCCGGCTGGGAACTGGGCGTCAAAAACCTGCGTCTATACCGCGACAACGGTTCCCTTCTCCACGCCATCGCCCTGCCCATGGGACAAAAAACAACTGATAAAAATGTTGAGGAATATCAGTCTTCTCTACCTTATCAGGGCAAAATAAGTGCCTAACTTCATATAACTTATCTATAAATTTATGCAAAATTATCCAGTGTTTAAAATCTTTCTGGCACACTGGTTATATTATCGTAATCACATCAAAGGTGTGTGACATGAACAAAAAAATACACAGCATGTGGCCGTCAGTACGGCAGGATTTCAATCAGTCTGTAGACAGAAGGCGTGAAAGCCGGCAAGAGCTGGAAGACGAACTTTATTTCCGTGATGTCTCCGCGAACAATGACGCGAAAATGGGATTTTTTGACGGTAGCCTCAAAAGAAATTGATTTATTTTAAACAAAAACTCCTCTAGCCTCACGGAGTAGAGGAGTTTTTATATGTCATCACATCTGAAATCACGCCTGAAAGATCTCGGTATCGTCCTGCCAACACCGGCCGCGCCTGTCGCAAGCTATGTGCCTTTTGTTTTCTCGGGCTCTTCCCTGTATGTATCCGGCCAGCTGCCCATAAAAGACGGCAACATGATCAAAGGCTGCCTTGGAAAAGATCTCAGCATCGAGCAAGGGCAGGAAGCCGCAAAACTCTGTGCCATAAATATTCTTGCTCAAGCCAATGCCGCGCTCGCTGGAAAACTTGATCGCATCGTGCGCTGCGTGAAACTTGGCGGTTTTGTCGCTTCAACGCCGGACTTCTTCGATCATCCGAAAGTGATGAACGGGGCTTCAGACCTGATTGTCGCTGCACTCAGTAATGCGGGCAAACATGCACGCTTTGCCGTAGGCGTATCAGCACTGCCATTCGGTGTGGCTGTTGAAGTAGATGCCGTATTCGAAATTATTCCGTAAATTTAATTAACGTATTTCTGAAATAATATTACTTTTTATTCAGAAAATTTATTAAATTAGATTATTTATCTTGATATAGGTAAAAATAATCGGCAAGTTTATCCCATAAATCAACATTGGCGAAAAGGTGCTTCCATGAAAAAAGGATTCTTGAAAACTGCGTTTGATGCTGCAACAGGTACTGCTGGTTATGCTGCTGAGAGAACAATCGGCAAATATCTTGAGCGCAAGGATGATGTCGAGTTTCCATCTCCTGCCGCCGTGCCGCTGACAAGCGGCGAATCCGCACTTCTGAAAAGCATCTTCGGCAACGAGATCAATACAAGCATCATCAGAAAGCATTTTGCCGAAGCAGCAAGCCCCTACGCCATTGCCGCTACGTTCAGCTCAAGCAAAGTCAAGTTCTACGGCAAACAGAATCACTCGCCGGATTACAGCCAGACCAAAGACACTTTCAACTACTGGACATTCGTCCACGAAATGACACACGCTTGGCAGTATCAACACCCCGTGCAGGATTTTTCCCGTTCTGTGAACGCCCCCACGCGCGAATACGGCTACGAGTTGTCACCGAAAAAGCGTTTCCAGGATTTTGGCGTAGAGCAACAGGCTTCTATCGTGGCTGATTACGCTCAACAGTTCATCTATGAAGGCCCCTACAAACCCGCTAACCAGAATAACGGGCTTTACATGCCGGCAGAGACTGACAATTTCAAACCACAGAGTCTGGACCTGCTGCAAAAGGTTATCGAAGACCGCTTTCCGGTAGCACGCAATACACGGCTGAAGCTTGAGGCAAAAAAGTCATCCGGTCCTGCTACGCCTCCGCCCCAAACGAAGTGGGGCTTCTAATACCTCGCTGAGGTATTAGTCGTGTCAAAAGGCTTTTTAGCAAACGCATTCGACCCGTTTGGCGCTCATGTATTGCGCGGCAAACGGGTCAAAGCCGCCTAAACGCACCAATAATTAAATTATGAAAAATTAAAACCAGATGACGGCAAGGCTGCGCTCTGATACTGAATCTGGTTCTGGAATAACCAACCAAGGATTATAGCTGCCGCATGAGCTGGATTACCAATTTTGTGCGCCCCAAGATCAAGGCGCTGATGACCAAACAGGACCTCCCTGACAACCTGTGGCAGAAATGCCCCGGCTGTCAGACGATGCTGCACCATCAGGAACTGATCAAGAACCTGAACGTCTGCCATCACTGTAATCATCATCTTCGCATGGGAGTCATTGAAAGGATCGAGATGCTGTTCGATCCCGGCCATTACCAGACAATAGAATTGCCGAAGTCCAATGTTGATCCGCTCAAGTTCCGCGACAAGAAAAAATATACCGATCGGCTGAAGGATGCGCAGGCCAAGACCAAGCGCAAGGATGCGATTGTTGTCGCGCAAGGCACCATCGGCGGCCAAACGGCCGTGATCGCCGCTTTCGATTTCAACTTCATGGGCGGCTCAATGGGTTCTGCTGTCGGCGACGGCTTGCTGACGGCGGCACGTCTGGCCGTGATGCTCAAGGCACCATTTATCGTCATCCCAGCTTCCGGCGGCGCACGCATGCAGGAAGGCATGCTCTCGCTGATGCAGATGCCGCGTTCAGTTGTGGCCGTTGAACTGGTCAAGGAAGCGCGCCTGCCTTACATCGTCATTCTCACCGACCCCACCACCGGCGGCGTCAGCGCATCCTTCGCCATGCTGGGCGACATCCATATCGCCGAACCCGGCGCACAAATCGGCTTCGCGGGCGTCCGTGTGATACAGGAAACCATCCGCGAAAGCCTGCCCGAAGGCTTCCAGACCGCCGAATATCTGCGTGATCACGGCATGGTGGACCTTGTGGTGCCGCGCGGCGAATTGCGCGCCCAGATCATGACGATCATCAATATCATCATGCAGAAGAAGACCGGAAAGCCGCTCAATCGGGATGAAGACGCTTCACGCCCTGTTGCCGCAAAACAAAACGGCTCTTCACGCAGCAAAAAAGACAAGGCAAAGAGTTAGGAAAGAGCCGCCCTGATGCTCAAAAGCCAGTCCGTTAAAAATATAGAATTGTCAGACTGGACTTTTTCGCCAGACCCCGATGTCGAAGAAGCCATCCGCAGCGTCTTTATACAGCATCCGCCGTTATATCCCGACGGGCTTGAACGGCAGCGCCGCTTCCTGAACAAGCTGGGCAACCCTCACCAGAAACTGCCCTTTGTTTTTCATGTCGCCGGTACGAACGGCAAGGGCTCAACGCTGGCTTTCCTGCAGGCGATTTTCGAGGCCGCAGGTCTGAGCGTCCACAAGTACACATCACCGCACCTTGTCAGCTTTGACGAAAGGATTGTCGTTGGCGGCAAAAAAATTTCGCCGGAATTACTGCTGGAGTTGATTGATGAATGCGAACAAGCCGCCAAAGGGGAAGAAATCTCTTTCTTCGAATTTTTTACGGCGTTGGCCTTTCTGGCTTTTGCCCGTCAACCAGCAACAGTCGTTCTGCTTGAAACCGGCCTCGGCGGTCTTTATGACGCCACCAATGTCGTGGGAAGCCACGCGGCCAATATCGTGGATGGCGGTCGCCTTATATCCCTGCTGACCAGCATTTCCTATGATCACATGCATATCCTGGGAAACACGCTACCGGAAATTGCGGCTCACAAGGCTGGCATTATCAAATCACACTCGCCTTGTGTTATTGCTCCACAGGAAAGCTCCGCCGCCGATGTCTTCTTAAAGCAGGCGGCAGCACTGGAAGTTCCCGCCTACATTTATGGCAATAATTGGGCCGTTACGTCACACGATGGCGGCTTTGAATATAAAAGCGCTGCTCATAAATTCAGGCTGCCCTGGCCGCGCCTGCAGGGACGGCATCAGATTTATAATGCAGGGCTCGCACTGGCAGCGCTGGAAAACAGCCCCTATTCTGCCCTGCTCGAGCAAAAAATTCTCGAACGAGCCATGCAGCGCGTCGACTGGCCGGGACGGCTGCAGAAAATTACCTCCAGACCGCTCGCTGCATTGCTGCCTGCCGGATGGGAATTGTGGCTGGATGGGGCGCATAATGATTCCGGTGCGGAAGCCCTTGCCGATCAGGCCAAACTCTGGGGAAATGATCTTCCCCTGCATCTGATCACCGCCATGAAAAAAACCAAAGATGTTTCCGGATTTTACCGGCATCTCCTGCCCTATGCCGCCACTGTTCAGGCTGTGGACTCAAGCTGGATCGAAGCCCCGATGCTGACGGCTGAAGCCCTCTGCAGCCAGATACTCTCCATGGACTACGGACGGGTCAAAACCGCAACCACTCTGGAAAGCGCTCTTAAGTCGCTTGCCTTCCAATTTAAGGCACCACAACGTATACTGGTGACAGGCTCTTTGTATCTGGTAGGCCATGCCTTAAGACGGCAACTTTAACAGCGGAATATTCATATGAAGCAGCGCATCGCGCTTGTGGACGATGACAAGAATATCCTGACATCTGTAACGATGGCGCTGGAATCTGCCGGCTTTGCCGTATCTGCCTACAGCGATGGCGAGACGGCGCTGAAAGGGCTGTTAACTGATCCTGCGGATCTCGCTGTGCTGGATATCAAAATGCCGCGCATGGACGGGATCGAACTCCTGAAGAAAATTCGCGAAAGGTCAGCCATACCAGTGGTATTCCTGACCTCGAAAGGAGACGAGATCGACCAGCTCATGGGCCTGCGCCTCGGCGCAGATGACTACATCACCAAACCTTTTTCACAAAAATTACTTCTGGAGCGTATCCGCGCGATCTTGCGGCGCAAAGAGCTGCAGCAACCCTCTTCCACTTCAGCACCGCAAATACAAGTACTGGGCAGCCTGACACTTGATGAAGGACGCCACCTCTGCACATGGAAGGGCAAAGCCGTTGATATGACCGTGACCGAATTCCTGCTGGTGAAAGCGCTGACAGAACATCCCGGCCATGTGAAATCGCGCGAACAACTGATGGACTCTGCCTATGGCGAGATACTGGATGTTGAAGACCGGACAGTCGACAGCCATATCAAGCGCATCCGCAAGAAATTCAGGGATGTCGATCCGGCATTCGACGGCATCGAAACAGTTTACGGCGCGGGTTACCGTTACAACCATGATTAGAACCAAGAGATATATTTCCCCCATCACGCTGCGCATTCTGGCGGTGAATATCGGCGCGTTGCTGATCCTGGCCTTCGGCCTTCTTTATACCGGTCAGTACGAACGGGAACTGATCGATCAGGCACAGGATTCCCTGCAGACCGAAGGGCGGCTGCTGTCAGCCGCGCTTGCCGGCGGCGGCGTGCGCGAAAATCTGCTGGGCGAACCGATCCTGACACAGGACTTGTCGCTGCATATGCTGCGCCAGCTGGCGGACAGCAACCCGCTGCATACCATCCTGTTTGACAAAGGCGGCAGGCTGCTGCTGGACAGCAATCAGTTGCAGGGCCCCGGCGGCGCTATCGAGATGGTGGACCTGGATCCGCCTTTTGCCTCATGGCCCATCAGCAAAAAGATTTCATACGGCGTTGAAAAAACCCTGAAGTTGATACCGACACGGCTGGATATTGCAGCGTATCCTAAAAATATCAAAGGCATCGAAACTTATCCTGGCATGGTCGAAGCCCTGCGGGGAAATGAATCTTCCGGCTTTTGGTATGATGAGGACGGGCACCTCCTGTTAACCGCTTCTCTGCCGGTTCAAAACCTCAAGAACGTGCTGGGTGCCGTGATGGTATTGCGCTCCGGTAAAGCTATCGAGGAAGCCGTCCATAACGTGCAGATGACAGTGCTGAAACTTTTTCTCTGGGCGCTGCTGACCACGCTGCTGCTGTCAATCTATCTCACCGAAACAATCGGCATACCGATTCTGCGGCTGGCAGAAGCTGCAGAAAAGGTCGAGCAGAGTCTATTACTGAAAGACTCCGTCCCCAACTTTTCCTACCGCCATGACGAGATCGGCGTTTTGTCAACATCCCTGCGAAGCATGACCGCGGCCCTATCAGAAAGAATTGACGCAATCGGCAATTTTGCCGCAGATGTCGCGCACGAAATCAAGAATCCGCTCGCCTCTCTCAAGAGCGCCGTGGAAACTTTCATGATGGTGGAGGAGCCCGAGCGGCAGAAAAAGCTGCTGTCCATCATCGGCAACGATATCGACCGCCTCGACCGGCTGATCACCGATATTTCTGCCGCCTCGCGGCTCGACTCGGAAATAAACCGCGCCCAAAAATCCACTTTTGACCTGGCAAATTTCCTGCAAAATATCGTCCGGACTGAAGCAGAAAATCTGGGGCTGAAAGACAGGTTGCTGCTGCATATGGAAAAAGACCGGCGGTTTCTGGTCACCGGAAATGAAGTCAAGATTAGCCAAGTGATCGATAATCTGATTCAGAATGCCGCCTCATTCCTGACGCCGGATGGAAAAATAATGATCTCCTGCCTGACGCAAAAAGATAAAATTATCCTCAATGTGGATAACAACGGCCCGCCCATCCCCGAAGGGAAACTGGAAACCATTTTCGAGCGTTTCTATTCAGAGCGTCCGGAATCCGAAAGATTCGGGCTGCACTCCGGTCTTGGCCTCAGTATTTCGCGGCAGATTATCCGCGCACATAAAGGCGCTATCTTTGCCAGAAATCTTCCGTCCGAAAATGGACCGCCCCGCGGCGTCCGCTTTACAATCATTTTACCTGCGGGAGCAACTGTATAAATGGCAGAGCAGAAAAAAGTTATTATCCATGGATCGGCAGTTGCAATACAGGGACAGGACTTTCCACCGGCGGCTGTTTTGCTGCGCGGTTTTTCGGGCCGCGGAAAGTCTGACCTCGCTTTCCGGCTGATTGCCGCGGGCGCATCGCTGATCTGCGACGATCAGGTGGCCCTGGAAAGGCGTCAGGACAAAGTTATGGCCGAATCTGTGGAAACAATCCGCGGACTGCTGGAAGCCAGGGGAATCGGCCTACTGAAATATCCGGTCGCACAGCCAGCGCCGCTCCGGCTGGTGGTTGACCTTGTTTTAAGGGAAGATGTACCGCGCCTGCCCGAAAAAAAAACTGTGGATATCCTCGGGGTAGCCATCACCTCCCTGAAACTCCATGCTTTTGACGCTTCCACGCCCTTTAAAATAATAAAAGCAATAGAACTGGTGCATAAACCCGGTCTTTTGGTATAGTGTGATGCGAATAAGCATCACACGCGGATTGAGGAGAAACCAAAAATGATAGGGCTTGTTTTAGTGACGCACGGACGTCTGGCGGAAGAGTTTATTGCCGTGATGGAACATGTCGTCGGCCCGCAAAAGCAGATCGCCGCCGTGTGCATGGCACCGGATGATGATATGGAAGCAAAGCGCAAGGAAATCCTCCAGAAGGTCAAAGATGTGGACAACGGCAACGGCGTGCTGGTTTTGACAGATATGTTCGGCGGCACGCCTTCCAATCTCGCCATTTCGATCACACAGGATAAGAAGATTGAATCGCTGGCGGGCATGAACCTGCCGATGCTGATAAAACTAGCCTCTGCGCGTCAGACCGAAACACTTCAGCAACTGGCCCTGAGCGGTCAGGAAGCAGGACGTAAATATATCCACGCCGCCTCTGCCCTGCTAAATTCCTGAAAAGCGCCTCATGAACCACGAACCACACGAAATACTCGAAAAAATCCTCTACAAAGAAGAGGTGTTTCAGATACAAGGCGCCATTTATGATGTTTATCGTGAAATGGGGTGCGGATTTTTGGAATCCGTTTACCAGGAATGTCTGGAGAAAGAACTCGGCCTTCGTAAAATTCCGTTCGTGGCACAGCAGGAATTGGGACTAACCTACAAAGGAGAAGCCCTATCACAAAAATATAGACCAGACATCATCTGTTTTGGCATCATCGTCCTTGAACTGAAAGCCGTAAGGGAAACCAGTCCGGAACACAAAGCCCAGCTTTTCAACTACATGAAGGCGAGTAGTTTGAAATTGGGACTTTTGGTGAATTTTGGACACTTTCCAAAAGCGCAAGTTGAAAGAATAATATTGTAATGCGTTTTCGTGTATTTTGTGTATTTCGTGGTAAAATGTGATGATCCTCTCGCTCGAAAAAACAGTGCGGATCGGCAATAAACGCGGGCTGCATGCGCGCGCCGCGGCGAAATTCGTCAAGCTGGTGGAGAACCAGAAAGCGGATGTGACCGTCTGCAAGGACGACATGTCCGTCTGCGGCACGTCCATCATGGGCCTGCTCATGCTTTCGGCCAGCAAGGATACACATATCCGCATCGTCGTGAAAGGAGAGAATGCCCCCGCTACTCTCGAGGAGCTCGTCAACCTCATCGAGCGCCGCTTTGATGAGGAATAACGCGGAAGAAATCGTCCTGAACGGCCTTGGCGTCTCGCACGGCATCGCGATGGGCCCCGCCTATCTGGTACAAATCGAACATCCGCAAGCACCGCACTACGCTCTGGCAGCCGGTCAGGCAGAAGCAGAGAAGGCGCGTCTTGACCATGCCGTCATACAGGCACAGCGCGAAATACTCGTACTGAAAGAAAAATCTGCTGATCTCCCCATAGAAGCCGCAGAGGAGATCATACTACTGCTCGAGGCGCATCTCGCCATGCTCTCCGGTTCCCGCCTTATCCGCGGCGCACAGGAAAAAATACTGCGGGATAATATCAATGCGGAAAGCGCCGTCGCGCGTGAAGTCGACATCATTGCCGGCCAGTTCAGCCAGCTGAAAGATCCTTATATCGCCGCCAGAAGCGAGGATGTACGCAACGTCGGCTACCGGCTGGTGCGCATCCTGATGAATGTACCCTATCTATCCTTAAACGACGTGCCTCCAGGCGGAATTGTGCTGGCGCTGGAAATCACTCCGGCTGAAACAGCCCTGCTTGATCCGCGCCGCTTCGCCGGCATTGCCACTGTACATGGCGGCGTCACAGGCCATACGGCTGTGGTGGCGCGCAGCATGGGGCTGCCGGCAGTGCTGGGCATTGATCAGGCCTCGCTGGAAAGCCTGCATCATGGGGCATTGGCCATCGTCGACGGCATCGGCGGCAAGCTGGTGCTGAACCCGTCGCTGGCGACAAAGCGCCTGTATGAACAAAAGCTGCAGGATCTGCGCCAGGATAAAACCGCGCTCAATAAACTGACGCAAATGCCTGCAGTCACAACGGATGGCGCTGAGATTGTATTGCGCGCCAATCTCGAAATGCCGCGTGAACTTGAAAACCTGCAGGCTTCCGGCGCCGACGGCATCGGGCTTTTCCGTACCGAATTCATGTTCATGAACCGCGACACCGTGCCCTCGGAAGAAGAGCAGTTCGAAGCCATCGTCGAGGTCGTGCGCGCCATGAAAGGCGCGCCGGTAACGTTCCGCACACTTGATATCGGCGGTGATAAAATGATCCGGTCATTGGGTGCTCACTTGTCGGCAGCGGCTAATCCGGCGCTGGGATTGCGGGCAATCCGCCTGTCGCTGAAGGAGCCGCATCTGCTGGAAACACAGTTCAGGGCCATACTACGCGCCGGATATTTCGGACCGGTACGCATCCTGCTGCCCATGGTGACAGTGGCAACGGAAGTGGAACACGCACGCCGAATTCTCAAGAAATGCCACGCCGAGCTAAAAAAAGAGAAAGCTTCACTGGCAGACACATTGCCGCCCCTTGGGACAATGATCGAAATCCCTGCAGCTGCCCTATCAGCGGATTCACTGGCCGCTGTCTCGGATTTCTTTGCCCTCGGCACCAATGACCTGATCCAGTACACGGTCGCCATCGACCGCGGCAACGATCAGGTGGCCTCCCTTTTCAATCCCCTCAACCCCGCCGTGCTGCGCCTGATGGAATTCAGCATACAGGCAGGCCTGCGGGCGGGCATCCCCGTCAGCATCTGCGGGGAAATGGCGGCAGACCCGAAATACACCGCCCTGCTCGTCGGTCTTGGCATCAGGGAAATGTCCCTCGGCTTTGCCAGCCTGCCGCGCATCAAACAGCGCATCCGGGTGCTCAGCCTTGCCCGCTCCGAGGAACATGCCAGATATGTGCTGGATCAATACGACCCCGACCGCATTATCCAGATTGTACACACCTTCCGGCCATAACAACTGCTGGACAAATACCTATTTTCCCTTATTTTAGGGCAACACTGAACCCCACTCATGGAGAAAGAAATGGCAATGGCACTTAAGGCAAAATCATCAGGTGATTTTAAAGTTAAGGATCTCTCTCTATCTGATTGGGGAAACAAGGAAATTGCCATTGCTGAAACCGAGATGCCAGGACTGATGGCGCTCAGAAAAGAATTCAAGAACAAACACCCCCTCAAAGGCGCCCGCATTGTCGGCTGCCTGCACATGACAATCCAGACGGCTGTGCTAATTGAGACCTTGGTTGAACTTGGGGCTGAAGTCCGCTGGTCTTCCTGTAATATTTTTTCAACACAGGATCACGCCGCCTCCGCTATCGCCGCCAAAGGCATTCCCGTCTTCGCCTGGAAAGGCATGAGCGAGGAAGAATTCTGGTGGTGCATCGANNCAAACATGATTTTGGATGATGGCGGCGATGTCACACAAATTATGCACCAGAAATATCCCGAGATGCTGAAAGACGTTAAAGGCCTTTCTGAAGAAACAACCACAGGTGTCCACCGTCTCTATGAAATGGAGAAGAAGGGCCTGCTGAAAGTTCCCGCTATTAACGTTAACGACAGCGTGACCAAATCCAAGTTTGACAACATCTACGGCTGCCGCGAAAGCCTCGTCGACGGCATTAAGCGTGCCACCGATGTTATGGTTGCTGGAAAGGTTGGCGTTGTCGCCGGATATGGCGATGTCGGTAAAGGCT
>PLXM01000256.1 GCA_003153235.1 Rhodospirillales bacterium | reverse complement strand
CTTGGGCAGATAATCATCCGCACCCGCTTCAAGCCCCTCGATGCGCTCCTCAAGTTCGCCGCGCGCCGTCAACAGCAGAACAGGCGTCTGCAATTTGTCCGCCTTCAGGGATTTCGTCAGCGTCAGCCCATCCTCGCCCGGCATCATCACGTCCATCACGATCAGATCATACTGGAGATATTTCAGTTTCTGCCGCGCATCCGCCGCATCAACCGCCGTCGTCACCAGAAATTCATTCTCCGTCAGAAACCGCGACAAAAGCTGGCGCAGGCGCTCGTCATCATCCACCACCAGAACGTGGGGCTGCTGGGAGAGGCTGATGAGCCTGTCGGTCGGCGCCTGTAAATTAGACATAAAACTTACTCAAGTTGTGTATAGAAAAGCGGCCAAATATCTTGTAAAACACTGCTATTGAATTTAGACAGGAAACATAATCATGGCAACCATCCCCTTTGACGACCGCGACGGATTTATCTGGTTCGACGGCAAAATGGTCCCCTGGCGCGAAGCGAAAGTGCATGTGCTGACCCATGCCCTGCACTACGGCAGCGGTGTATTTGAAGGCATCCGCGCCTATGGCGGCAACATCTTCAAGCTGCGCGAACATAGCTTGCGCCTGCTTGATGGCTGCAAAATTATGGATATGAAATGCCCCTATACGGTAGAGCAAATCGACAAAGCCTGCGAAGAATCTGTCCGCCTTAACAAGATCACCGATGGCTATATCCGCCCGCTGATCTGGCGCGGCGCAGAGCAGATGGGCGTGACGGCACAACAAAGCAAAATCCACTGTGCTGTCGCAGCGTGGGAATGGCCAAGCTATTTCAGCGCCGAAGCGCATGAAAAAGGCATCACACTGAAAACCTCGCGCTGGCGCAGGCCATCACCCGAGAACGCGCCCGTGCATGCGAAAGCCGTCGGCCTTTACATGATCTGCACGCTCTCGAAGCACGAAGCCGAGAATGCCGGGCTGAATGACTCGCTGATGCTAGATTACCGCGGGCGCGTCGCAGAACTGACCGGCGCCAATTTCTTCATGGTCAAAAACGGCGAAATCCACACACCGACGCCGGACTGTTTCCTCGACGGCATCACCCGCCGCACGGTCATGGATCTCGCGCGCCAGCACGGCATCAAGGTGATCGAACGCGCCATCATGCCGGAAGAGCTGAAAACGGTTGACGAATGTTTCGCCACCGGCACCGCTGCCGAAGTCACACCGATCGGCAAGATCGACGACATCAGCTACAAGGTCGGACCGGTTTCAAAGATGCTGCGCGAAGAGTACGGCAAGCTGGTACGCACAGCTCCACAGGCTAAAAAGGGCGTGGCGTAAAGCTAAAAATTAGGGCGTCGGGCAGTTGCATTTTCTTTTTTGCGCAGGCTTCGACCTATTGACGGCATTCGCATTTTTCAATATCTGTGCAATCTTGAAATGCCCTTCTCTCTCGGCATGATCCAGAGCCGTCCAGCCAACGATATCGCCCGCGTTCACATCAGCACGTTTATCGATCAGGAAACGAACGAGTGCTGAATGCTCCTTCTCAGCCGCCTGCATCAATGCCGTTCTACCCCACATATTTTTTTCATTAATATCTACTCCTTTTTCAAGAAGTAAGCCCACGACACCAAGTTTCCCATCAGATGCCGCCTTTGTTAAAAGAGTGTCTCCTGAAATAGGAGCCACTTCATCAAGATCCGCACCTTTATCGATCAGCAGAGCCATTATCTCCAAGTTTTCCTTCTCCATGGCTTTCCACAGAGGGCTTGATCCCAAAGATCCTTTTTTATTCACGTCAGCGCCGGCTTCTATCAGCATCCGCGCAATTTCTGTATGACCGTTTTCTATGGCGTGGGTTAACGCAGTTTCGGAGACAATGTCATTCATTTCATCAAGCTTCGCGCCATTATTAATCAACAACCGCGCGATTTCTGTATGACCTTCTTCTGCCGCCTCCAACAGAGCCGTCCACCCATAATACTGACTCTTCATATTCAGATCAGCACCACGCTCCACCAGCTTTCGGGCAGATTTTAAATCTCCATAACATGCAGCTTTTATAAGCGCATATCCGCCTTGTTCTTTTTTTGCAGCAGTGTTAAATTTTGGGCTGAAGATAGACATGGTATTATCCTTTTAATTCAATTAGTTATATAAAATCATGCTTTCAGTGGTGCACCATATCATGCGTTTTTACGTTATGCAATAAAATTCTGGTAATTAAAATAGTTCTTGATATTTTTATAATTATCCATATAACGGTATTCTTAAAACCAGAAAGAACGCCATGAAAAACTTACGTGCCGCGTATCGCGCCCTTGGCGGACTGATTGCCATTCCTGTTATCGCAGGGCTATCCCTCGTACAGGGATTGGTCGTAGGACCACTGACGCATAACTACTCGTTCATTCCCGATATGATCTACAAGGGGCTACGCAAAATTTTTGGCTACAAGATCGAATTTAATGCAGCATCCGCACCTCTCGTCAAAGACAAGCCCGTCTGGTTTCTGGCCAATCATATGTCGGTCACGGATTTTATCACTGCCGGCAGCTCACTGAATGGCTCCTTTGTCGGCAAAGGCGACATTCTCAAATGGCCGGGCATCGCGCAGGCGGCAAAAGCAGGAAAATTTATCGGCATACAACGCACATCGGAATTTAATCCGCAGTCCCGCGGCAAGATCGCCAAGAATTTCAACTCCGGATTCAACACGATCATGTTCCCCGAAGCCACGACAAATGACGGCAGCAAAGTGTACCTGTTTCATGCCGGACTGCTGTCACTTTTATACGGCGACAAAGCCGTCGACAAGAAAGACAGAGAAGTTGAGCTGAAGCATGAAGTCGTCGTGCAGCCCATCGCAATCCGCGTCAAATCCGTCAACGGGAAAGATGCCACAGGCGATGCTTCCTTGCGCGCCCTTTACAGCATGCACGACGAAGGAAACGTACTGCGCCGCCTCTGGAAGCGCATGCAGGTGAAGAACATCACGCTTGAACTGACAGCTTTTGAACCGCTCGACCCCAAGAACTTCAAGGATGCAAAAGAGCTGGCCAACACAGCGGCGCTCGAGGTCGCCAGCGTCATCAATCCCGGACAGAAGACGTTTGAGAAAGCAAAAATTCCCCATCCCAAGTCACCGCTGAAAGCGATACTGGGCGGGAAGTATTAAAAGTCAAAAGGCCTTCCTATATCTGTTAAATTTCTTAATGGTCTCAAAGCCGATTTTTTTATATAGATTCTGTGCACCCGCTGTGTTTTCTCCACTAGTATGAAGCCGCGCCGCGCTTATGCCTTTTTTCTTTAAAGCCTGAATATTTTTCTTCATCAGAGCTTCCGCCAATCCTCTTTTTTGAAAATCTGGCGTAACACTTACCTGCAGTATCTCGCCTCTTCTCTTGACGACTTTACTGAGGACAAATCCAGCAATACGGTCGCCACACCACGCGACCTGCCACAAATCAAAGTCAGCCCCGGATTTGTTGACAAACGACTGGTATTCTTCTTCTGTTGGCACGCCTATAAAGTCCCGGCCTTGATAGACGGTATTATTTACTTCCCAAACTTTCCTGATATGCGCTTGTTCCACAGACCTCAGCGTAAATCCTTCCGGCACATCTGAATCTCCGATGGCCTGCAAATTATTGTTCGTCATTTCAGCAAGTGAAAATGCCCACGTATAACCATGATCCTGCAGAAGGCTGATTCTATCCGGCTGTGCGCTTGAAGCATTGGTGCCGAAGAACACATGCTTCGCTGCCGGAAGCTCTTTTAATATTTCAAGCGATCTTTTCTCCGCCCATTTTAGCTGGGCCGTGCCAATGCCTTTATTCCTGAAGGCCGGGAGGAGATGTCCTTGAATAAGATGAAGCCTGGCTCCATTCGTTTCTACCCACCAACCGACTTGGGCATAACCGACAATACGGTCCTCGACTTCTATTATTAAAATATCAGCAGCCGGAACACGATGGTTGTCATGCAGCTGACTTTCTAAATCCTTCGCTGTAGGAACACTTTCGAGAGTGGAGTCGGCGTCAATACAATCGGTCATCGCACAACCTTCATGTACACTTGCCATGCCTTCCAAATCCGCCACAGACTGGTAAGCTCTTAACAATAGTCTTGGGATTTCAGGCATTGATGAATTTCAAGAAGCTAGCCATTCACTGCGGCGATATTAACCGTTCGCTACGCTGGAATATTAACCGTTCGCTACGCTCAGGCCACCCGCGCCCATCTGTTCGCCCCAGAAGGCTTCGAGATCGCGCAGAACCTGGTTCATGCTGTCGAGACGCGCATTCTGCAGACCGGCTGCGCCCAGACGCTCCTCGTGCTTTTTGTAAAGCTTGGTGATTGCATCGTTGAGCCTACGACCCTTGTCTGACAATTTTACACGTATGGAACGCTTGTCATGAATGGAGCGCTCCTGCACGAGATAGCCGTTCTCCACCATCTTCTTGACGTTGTAGGAAACGTTGGAGCCGAGATAATATCCGCGCACCGTCAACTCGCCCACCGTCAACTCGTCTGAACCGATGTTGTGCAGGATCATGCTTTGCACGTTGTTGATATCAAGAATGTTGGCGCGCTCCAGTTCCACTTTCAGAATGTCCAGAAACTGGCGGTGCAGCCGCTCGATCAAGTTGATGGAATCATAATAGGGCATCATCGCGTTATGTCTCCTGCTATTTACTCTCTGATTATTCTAGAGTACCTGATCTTATAAGACAAGATCTCGTGCGCCCAAGCTCTGGAAACAGGCATCTACCTCTGCATCCTTCACACCTGACACAGTTGCGGGTTTCCAGCGCGGCTGGCGATCCTTATCAATAAGAGCGGCACGCACACCTTCATAAAAATCAGGACGGTCAATGCAAGCCTGACTTAACCTGTATTCCATAGTCATAACTTCCGCAAAATCCATTTTTGCGCCGCGCCGGATCTGTTTAAGCGCAATCTTGAGGCTGCTGGGTGATACGGACTTCATCACCTTCAGTGTCTCCAGTGCCCAAGGGGAAGCATCCCTTTCGAGATCAACTAAAATTTCTTCAACACGATTAAGCCTGAAATACCGGTCTATTTTCTCGCGGCAAGGGATCAGTTCTGACTCAGGTTTCGCTTGCTCTGAAAACTTTTTCAGGATCATATCCACATTCTGCGGTGCGGCGGCAATGGCGGCTCGTAGTTCGGGTATTCTCGCCCATGGAACAAAATGTGTGGCAAAACCAATATAAAGCGTATCGAAAGTTTTGATGCGCTTGCTGGTCAGGGCGAGATATGTCCCCGTCTGACCTGGGCAGCGCGGCAAAAAATAGCCTCCGCCAACGTCGGGGAAAAAACCTATCGTTGCTTCAGGCATTGCAAATACGGTATTTTCTGTCACGACACGGTGCGAGCCATGCGCAGAAACTCCCTTGCCTCCGCCCATCACAATACCGTTGATGAGCGAAATGTAGGGCTTGGGAAAAGTGAAGATGCGGTGGTTCAGTGTATACTCAGCACGAAAAAAATCACCCGCTTCCGCACGCGCGTTGCCGCCCTCTTTCACCGCCAGTGCGACGCTTTTTATATCGCCGCCGGAGCAGAAGGATCTATCGCCCGCGCCGGTAATCATCACAGCCTCAATGGCGGGATCTTTCGCCCAAGCCACAAGCTGCCGGTCCATCTGCCGCACCATGTCGAAAGTCAGCGCGTTCAGCACCTGCGGGCGGTTCAGCGTAATGACCCCCACCCTGCCTTCTACATCAAAAATAATCTCTGGCTCTGCCATGTAATTCACACCATTTGCACGGATCATGACGTTTTTAAGGGAAGATGGCTAGATTCAAAAATAATATTGACATTTAAGTAGAACTAAACTAGAACAAATAGAGAATAGTTCTTGAAAGGAAAGGCGTCCCCCATGCTGACCAAGAAACAACGCGATCTGCTGATGTTTATCAATGATTACATCCAGAATACCGGTCTCTCGCCCTCGTTCGAAGAAATGAAGGCAGGCCTTGATCTCAAATCAAAGTCCGGCATCCACCGCCTGATCAATGCGCTGGTTGAGCGCGGCTTTTTGGCACGGCTTCCTAATAAGGCGCGTGCGCTCGAAGTGCGCAAGCTGCCGGAAAACGTACCGCCCGCCTCCAACACCAACCGCCCCAGCGTCGTTAAAAACAATTCACGCTCCAATGGCGATGAGCTGGCCCAGCTGCCCCTGTACGGCAAGATTGCCGCCGGAACGCCAATTGAGGCTCTACGCAACGAGCAGGAGATGATCGGCATTCCCATGAGCATGCTCGGCACCCTGCCCTGCTACGCGCTCACAGTTGAAGGAGACTCAATGACAAAGGCCGGCATCATGGACGGCGATATCCTCGTCATTGAAAAGTGCGACCGCGCCTCGGACGGCGAGATCGTCGTTGCCCTTGTCGATGAAGAAGAAGTGACGCTGAAGCGCCTGCGCCGCGAGATCGGCTCCATCGTGCTGATGCCGGAGAATGACGCCTATCAGCCCATCCGCCTTTCACCTGACCGCGTCCGCATACAAGGCCGTTTGAGAAGCCTGTTCCGCTCATACTAAAATAAAAGAGCCCGCCTGAAATAAAAAAGACCCCGGTTTAAGCCGGGGTCTTTTTATTCAGCAGATTCAAAACTATTCCTTCTTTACAGCATCTCCGCCTGTTTTTGCAGCAGCTTCGCGTGCATCATTGATCTTCTTTTCCATGACTTCTTCCGGAATAGCGCCGCGGCTCAAGTCATCGCCAATAATAAAGGCCGGTGTTCCGTTGATATCCAGATCTGCCGCCAGTGCGCGGTTCTTTCCGAGCTGGGCAGCAATCTCCGGCAGATTAATATCTGTCTGGGCTTTCTTAACATCCATACCCACTGACCCGGCAACCTTCGCCAGCAGATCATCATTGATCTGTTCCTTATTGTTCATCATAGCCTTGTGAAATTCAAAATATTTGCCTTGCTTCTGTGCAGCCAGCGCCCATTTGGATGCCGTTTCCGAGCTAGGTCCAAGGATCGGGAATTCTTTGAACACCACGCGGACCTTCTTGTCCTTGTCCAGCAGGCCCTGCACAGCGGGGAAAGCCCCTTTGCAGAAGTGACAGTTATAATCGAAGAATTCCACCACGGTGACATCGCCATGCGGATCGCCAGCTTCCGGAGATGTTGTGTCCTTGCTTAAGGAACCTTCATTTTTCTTCATGCCTACCGTCGCATGTTCTTCCATCTCTTTTTTCTGGTAGTCGTTGACGGAGTCCATGATCAGCTTCGGGTTGGCGGCAATGTAGTCGTGAATCATTTGTTCAACCTGCGCCTTTGTGAGGGGGGCAGCCGCGTCATCGGCATGTGCTGGCACAAGGCCGATGCAAGCAACGGCGGCAATAGACAGGGCCGAAAGAGCAATTTTCTGAAGAGACATGGCTAATAATCCTTTGCTGGTTAAATTAAAGATCCCTGACTGAATCTGCTGATTAAGCGCAGCAAAATCAATCCCTTTTTTCTGACTTATTGTCCCCTCTGTCACTCTGGGAAACAAGATCAAGAATATCCATGGCACGCTGGTAGGCCGGTGTGCCTTTTTTCAGGTTGACTCTGGCAAGCTGAGCCTCCCGACGTGCAAAAGCAGCATTATTCTGCAACAAGGCTTCCTCGGCAAGCTGCAGCCTCGACATGCCTTCCTGCCCCTGTTTACCATAGGCAATAGCAAGCATGTGATGCGGCTCCGAGGCCTGCTTCTCTGCATCGAGAGCAGCGTTCAACTGCCTGATCGCTTCCGCCAACCGTTCATTCTGCTTCTCATGCGATTCTGGTTTCGATTCCAGCAAGCTCTGCGCATAAGCAATACGGATAAGTCCGGAGAAAGGCGCCAATTCTGCCGCCCTTGAATAGGACTGGATAGAATCCTCGATATGACCATTCTCGTATTGTATCTGGCCTTTGAGCTCGTAAAAATAAGGATTGTTCGGCTCGGCCTTTATCAGCGGGTCGAGCGTTGCCAACGCCTTGTCCGGCTGGTTTTTGCGAAACCAGGCCACGACATGCCCGTACTGCGTCGCGGGTGCGGCGCCTGTGTCCTGCAGCGATCTGTCCGGAAAAAGATACCCGAGCAGCTTGGCTTTGAGACGGCGGTGCAGCTCAATCCATTCCGGCGGCGTATGTCCGGGAGGGCCCTCATCAACCGCATGCTGCAGTGCTTCAACACGATCCTGTGTCAGCGGGTGGGTCTGCACATATTCAGATTGTTCTGTTTCGGGGATCAGCTCCTGCGACTCAAGCTTTTTCATGAAGCTCAGCAATCCCGTCACCGGTAATCCTGCGCCCTGCAAAAAACGTACACCCGCGCGGTCAGCGGAACCTTCCTGCGTACGGGTGTGCCGCAACAGCGTGCGCGTCAGCACTGAATCACTGGCGCTGCTGATGGCAGTACCCGCCCCAGGGGAGCGTCCGGCAATCGCGACGGCAACACCAAGAAGATTGGAAAGGATAGCCTCGGTGGACAAGTGATCCATGTCCATCTTGCCGCGAAACAGGTGACCGTCAGCGATGTGACCGGTTTCGTGGGCGATGACACCAAACAACTCTTCTGGGTTATCAGTCTTGAGGATCAGGTCGGTGTAGAGAAAGATATTCTGCCCGCCGGCGACGAATGCGTTCATTTCGTTACTCTGGACGATAATGAACTTGACTGTATCCGGCGAAAGCCCCGCCTGCTTGAAAATAGGCGTTATCATTGTTTTCAGAGCCTGCTCGGTTTCCTCATCGCGGAGGATGCTCATGTCATCATCGGCATAGGCGCGTCCAACCCCTATGACGCCAAGCAACACCAGACAGACAATTATTTTTTTAAAGAGTGACATGTTTTAGTTCAGGAACATGCCCTTCGCAGTATACGTGCCGATGATATCATGCGTGTACCAGTCAATCAGTTTTACACTGCTGTATCCGGACTGGAAGTAACCCATCTGGTCGGAGAGCAGCTTTAGCGTACGACGCTGGTCGAGGTCGGAAAGCTTGTAGAATGTCGGTCCAAGCTCCACAACCGGCATCTCGGTGCCTGACATGAACCCCTTGTCGATATACTGCTTCTCGAAAACACGCGCGCTGAAAAATTTCTGCAGCGCAATTTCCGGCGTCCAGCCCGGACCCCATTTACTCGGGTCCCAATCCTGCCCATCCCACTGGTCAGGATGTTGGGTCAACGGGTCGCTGTTGCTCACCAGCGGAGAGAATTCGTAGTGATCCGGTTTGTTAAAAATCCAGTCAGGATATAGCGGATAGCCGGAAACAGTGCGGTGCTCGGTGCGATCCGGGTCGGCATACGCAGAGGCCGGGGTTGCTGTCAGGATGCCGGTCAGTAATGCCCCTGAAAACACTGAGAAAACAAGCAGTAACACCTCTCTGGATTTTAACTTCATGATTCGTACCCCCTCCTTAACCCACTATATAAATAAAAAGTTAAGGCTTAATATATATAATAGAACTATAAGCTAAAATAAGGGAATACTCTAATGGTTGATGCTCTCTCGATTGCCCTGAGCGGGCTTATGGCACAGGATCAGCGTCTGTCGGCAACGGCGAGTAATATCGCCAATGCAACAACGACGGGTGCATTACCGACACCACAATTGCCCGCTTCGACCGTCTACAAACCTCTCAGCGTGAGCTATACGGCTCTCACCGGTGGCGGAGTTGGAGCAAATGTCACGGCTGATCCGAATGGTTATAGCCCTGTTTATGATCCATCTGCACCTTATGCAAATAGTCAGGGGCTGATCGCCGCACCCAACGTTGATTTGACACAAGAAATTGTCAATCTTCTGGTAACAAAAACTGTTTATAAGGCCAACGTTGACGTCATCAAGACCCAGAGCCAAATGATGGGCGATCTGCTTGATACTATAGGCTAGATTCACATAATCATCGAGACAAAAAATAGTCGTTTTTTCAGAAACTATTTCATTGACTCATTTTGTCCATAACTTTAATTATTACGGCTATTCATGGTGGGATAAAACCACCCTGTGTAACCCTAAACCCTCATTTGGAGAAAAATATAATGGCTTCCCCCGATTTCGAAAAATTCCTCGACCAATTCAACGAGCACGCCCTTCGCCCCGCACTGCAAGCTGGCAAGGAAAAGCTGGATGAAGTTCTTGATTCACTGCCGACCTCTTTCATCACCCAGGCTGTTGAAGACGCTTACGCGCAACTCACCAGCACTGATACAGCCGGCACACTCGGCGCAGTTCTCGACACCTCCAAAGTCGCTGACGCTGTTGACAGCCTGAAAGCCCAGCTGCAAGACCCGCAAGTGTCTCTGCAACTCGCGCAAAGCGTCAAGCAACTGCTGAGCCAAACCTCCACGGACTCGATCGGTAACGTGCTCTTCAAGGCAACTGAAAATGCTTCTTTCGAACAACAGTTCGCAGCGCAATTGATCTTCGCACAACTCTCTCCGAAGATTGATGAGCTGAGAGACGCCAGCGTTGAAGATATTGCAACGCAAATCCGCGACCTCGGCGCAAACCTGGACGGCCAGGCTATTGCTTACCAAGTCGACCTGCTGATACAGGACCAGGCTTCGCAAATGAGCCAGCAAACGGAAGATCTGAAAAACCAACTGCCTCCCGCTGAAGATGTTGCAGAAGCCGTGAAAGACCTCGGCAATGCAGCGCGCGACACGCTGGACAAGGCTTCCAAGGGTGCCACTTTTGCTGAAACCGTCGGCGCACTGAAGCAGTTCTCCGGAAATGCGAACTCCATCGTTAACCGCATCCTCGGAACCACGCCTCCTTCAGGTCCTCAAAACCCTGTTACAGACAAGGCGCCTCCTGCTCCTAAGAAAAAGAACAAGGGCAAAGGCAAAGGCTGGAAGATCTAAGGCTAAAGCGAATTTCTTCTTTCCATTCCCTATTGGAAGAAGAGGTTGGACGGGCAAAGGCATCACCTTTGCCCGTTTTCTTTTTACAGCGACCGGACTATATTAAACCGGAAAGGATAACAGCAGCATGTCAGGACCCAAACTGAGAGTAACTTCAGCTTCCGTCAGCGTTGACGAGCTTGCAGCCCGCTTCGTCAGCCGCAAGGCGAAGATTGGCGTGATCGGTCTCGGCTATGTCGGCCTGCCGCTGGTCTGCGCGATCTGCGATCGTGATTTCCATGCCGTCGGCTTTGACGTCGATGCTGCTAAAATCGAGAAGCTGAACCGCGGCGAATCCTATATCGGCAATATCCACAACGACCGCGTCTCCGCTTTCGTAAAAAACGGCAGGCTGAAGCCCACAAACAAGTTCGATCTCCTGTCCGAAATGGATGCCATTATCATGTGCGTGCCGACACCGCTCGACCGCAACCGCGAGCCGGACATGACCTATATCGTCAAGACCACCGAGACTATCGCGCAGCATTTGCGTCGCGGACAGCTTGTCGTCCTTGAATCCACTACCTATCCTGGCACAACGCGAGATGTGGTGCGTCCCATACTTGAAGATGCTACAGGACTGAAATCCGGTACCGACTTCTTCCTCGCCTTCTCGCCGGAACGCGAAGATCCGGGTAATCCCGATTATCATACATCCATCATTCCCAAGATCGTCGGCGGCGATGGCGAAGCCGCGCTCAGGCTTGCGCAGACCATGTATGACCAGTTCATGAAAAAAACCGTAGCTGTCTCCTCGGCTGAAACGGCGGAAGCCGTCAAACTGACAGAGAATATTTTCCGTTCGGTCAATATCGCCCTCGTCAATGAGTTGAAGGTGATCTATGACGCCATGGGCATCGATATCTGGGAGGTNNTGCCGTTTTATCCGGGACCGGGACTAGGAGGGCACTGCATCCCTATTGATCCCTTCTATCTCACATGGAAAGCACGTGAATATAACATCACTACCCGCTTTATCGAGCTGGCCGGTGAAATCAACGTGGCCATGCCCTCCTATGTCATCAGCAAGCTGGCTGAAGCACTGGACCAACGCTCTGCAAAAGCCCTTAATGGTGCGCACATATTATTAATAGGCATGGCCTATAAAAAGAACGTCGCCGACATCCGTGAAAGTCCCGCTTTTGCTATTATGGAACAACTCAACCGCCGCAAGGCCACGGTCATTTTCCATGATCCTTATGTCGACATAATCCCGCCAACCCGTGAGCATGCTGAATTTACCGGCTTGAAATCTGCAGCCCTCACGCCGGAACTGCTCAAACAGCAGGATGCTGTCGTTATTATCACCAATCACGACAACGTTGATTACGTCATGATTTCCAAACACGCGCCGCTAGTAGTCGATACGCGTAATGCCCTCGCTGCCATCCCGAACCGCAATAATATCGTCAAAGCTTAAGCATATAGACTTAAAGCTTTTATTTCCTTTTTTCTCGGGTTTAGCTACACTGATTCCCGAAGATACTCGACAGAGAAACGGGAAAAGAAACTGATGTTCGGATTCGGGAAAAAAAAGATACCTACCGGTGCCCGTGAGAAAGTCGAGATCGCAAAACAGATGCGGGCGGCTGGGCGCTATAACGTAAACCAGGTAGGAGGTAGCGGCGATACGTATTATCCCAGCCAGGTCATTGCCGTCACAATCATTTATGCCCTCGCAACAATTATCTCCATGTTTCTGTCGGACTCAAATAGCAATCCGCTCTCCGGTATGCATCTCACAGGATCTCCCGTTGTCGATCAATTTATAACAGGGACAAATATAGAGCCCTTCACAGGTAATGAGGACGAAGATCGCCTTTTCACAATTCTGGGTCGCGGCATGGCCTTTTTTATTGTTGGTGGTATCGTTCCTGGCATTGCTTTTGTGGCAGAACGCCTTGGCCTGAGAAAACGCGTCATACCGCTTGTCATCTGCTGGGGCGTCATCATCACCCTTATGCTGCTGTATCTTTGTGTGCCCGAAGGAGGGCTCAGGGATTTTGGCAACACCATCAGAGATATGGTGCATAGCATCTAATGGATAACATGGTGGTGATGTGGACCGTCTTCGCGGGCGTTTTTATCTCCCTGATGGCTCTTGATCTCGGCATACTTCACAGGAAAAACCGCACCATCGGCATCCGCGAAAGCCTGATCTATAGCGCAGGTTACATCGTGACAGGCCTCTCTTTCGGCGGATGGATCTGGTATACACTGGGCCAGTCGGATGCTGCATTATACTGGACCGGCTTCATCGTCGAGAAAACCCTATCGATTGACAATATCTTTGCCATCTCTCTTGTGTTCTCCGCTCTCGCCATTCCGCGCCTATACCAGTACCGCGTGTTGTTCTGGGGCATTCTGGGAGCCATCTTCCTGCGCGGAATAATGATAGGCCTCGGCGCGCAGGCCGTCGCACACTTTCACTGGATTCTCTACATCTTCGGCATCTTCCTTATCTTCACCGGCATAAATATGTTGTTTGTAGAAAAGGGAGCAACAGGCTTCTCAAAAAGCAGGATCGTGCGCTTCTGCAAGAAGCACATGCGCGTCACAAATGATCTTCACGGCAGCAAGTTTGCACTTTTCCTGCACGGAAAGTTCTGGTTTACACCGCTGATGCTGGCACTCGTAGTAGTGAACTTTGTCGATGTTATTTTTGCTGTCGACAGCGTGCCCGCCATTCTGGCGCTGACAACTGACCCCTATATCGTTTTCACCAGCAACATCTTTGCCATCCTCGGCCTGCGCGCACTCTACTTCGCGCTGGACGCGATGCTGCACCGTTTTGAATACCTCAAATACGCCCTGTCGATCGTTCTGATTTTTATCGGTAGTAAAATTTTTATTGCCGATTTTCTGCATATGCAAAAATTCCCGCCAGCACTGTCTCTCGTTGTCACCGTATCCATTCTGGCGATGGGTATTCTCTATTCGCTGTACAAAACCCGAAATCTTAAAAGAAAAAGGAGTTTAAACAATGGCCGTTAAAAAAGTAGCCGTTATAGGCGCGGGCGTCATGGGCGCAGGCATCGCCGCGCAACTCGCCAATGCCGGCATCGACGTCGAACTGCTGGACCGTGTCGATCCCAAAAATGCCGCAGACCGCAGCAGCATCTCCAGAGGCGCCATAGACAGGCTGCTTAAAACAAATCCTGCGCCGCTCATGCACAAAAGCTATGTGAAGCGCATTCGTCCCGGTAATACCGAGGATGATATTACCCGCCTGAAAGAATGTGATCTGGTCATCGAAGCCGTCTTTGAAGACCCAAAGGTCAAATCTGATATCTTCAAGAAGATCGACGCCAACCGCAGGACGGATACCATCGTTGCCTCCAACACCTCCACCATCCCTCTCCATGACCTCATCAAAGACCAGTCAGAAGCGCTGAAAAAATATTTTGTCATCACGCACTTCTTCAACCCGCCGCGCTACATGCCGCTATTGGAACTAATAACATCCGCATACAACGATAAAGCAATGGTCGCAGAGCTCACCCGCTTCATGGACGAAAAAATGGGCAAGGGCGTTATCCTCTGCAACGACACGCCCGGCTTTATCGGCAACCGGATTGGCACCTTCTGGATTCAAACAGCTATCAACGAAGCTTACATCATGGATATGACTGTCGAAGAGGCAGACGCTGTCATGGGTAAACCCATCGGTGCACCGAAAACGGGCGTCTTCGGGCTTGTTGACCTTGTCGGTCTCGACCTGATGCCGCACATCACCAAGAGCCTGACATCCCTGCTGCCCCCCGATGACCGCTATTGCAAAAACAATAAGAGCTACCCCGTCATCGACAAAATGATTGCCGACGGCTACACGGGGCGCAAGGGCAAGGGCGGCTTCTACCGCCTCAACGCACAGCGCGAGAAGCTGTCCATCGACCTGAATACAGGCGTCGAACGACCCGCCGCCAAAATAAAGCTGAAAAAGAAAAGCCTACATGAACTTGTCGAGGCCACTGACAAGAACGGCAACTACGCCTGGGCGGTTCTGAAACAAACCCTGTGCTACGCTGCTGAACACGTGCATGAAATTACGAGCAACATCACCGGCGTCGATGACGCGATGAAGCTCGGCTATAACTGGAAATACGGGCCCTTTGAGCTGATTGATAAAATAGGCGTCGATTATTTCATTAGCCGCATACAAGCCGATGGAGAACAGGTTCCCGTCTTCCTGCATAAGGCCGCCGGACGCACATTATACCGCACCGATAAAGGCAGGCTGCAGTACCTCGATAAAGACGGTATCTACCAGAATGTTGAACGCGCGGAAGGAGTTTTGCTGCTCTCCGATATCAAGCGTGCATCTAAACCCGTCTTCACCAACGCTAAAAACCTGCCCGTGCTCGGAGCTGTCGGCGCGGCAATCTGGGATATCAGCGATGGCGTCCTCTGCGTTGAATTCTGCTCGAAAATGAACTCTCTTGATTTCTGGAGCCTCAAGGCGATTGGCAAAGCCTGCGACATCATCGGCGATGGCAAAGGCCAGTATAAAGCGCTTGTGATCCACAACGAAGGTGATGATTTCTCTGTCGGCGCCAATATCGGCGTTGCGCTCATTGCCGCAAAACTCAAACAATATTGGCTCATCGACAAGATGGTGAAGCTGGGTCAGGCTACTTACAAGCGTCTCAAATATTCGCCGTTCCCCGTTGTCTCCGCGCCCTCCGGCAAGGCTCTGGGCGGCGGCTGCGAAGTCCTACTGCATTCTCACCATGTACAGGCACATGCGGAAACCTATCCAGGTCTCGTCGAAGTCGGCGTCGGCCTTCTGCCCGCCTGGGGCGGCTCGACTGAATTGCTGACACGCGCCCAGCAAAGTAAGAAAATTGCAGGCGGACCGATGCCCGCAGTGGCTTTCGTGTTTGAAACCATCTCCACCGCGAAAGTCGGCCTCTCCGCTTACGAAGCCAAAGACCTGATGTACCTGCGCGAAACGGACGGCGTCACAATGAACAAATCCCGCCTGCTCGCTGATGCAAAAGCCAAAGCACTGGAGATGATCAATAACTTCACGCCCGAGAAGCCATTCGACCTGACACTGCCGGGTCCAGGTGGGCATGCAGCACTCAATCTGGCCGTCGACGGCTTTTACAAGCGTGGTCTTGCCACAACCTATGACGTTGTCGTTTCCGACAAGGTGGCAAAGGTATTGACAGGGGGCGATGCTGCAGGCCCCGGTGTCAAACTGACGCAGGACTATGTGCGTGAACTTGAACACGAAAATTTTATGGCCCTGCTCCATGATTCACGCACTGTCGCGCGAATTGAATCCATCATCAAATCCGGCAAACCTCTACGTGAAAAACCGGAACCAGCTATAAAAGCCGCCGATCTCCGTGCCCAAGCAGATCATCCGGCGGCTCACAAGAGCTCCAATGATAATAGCGGGATCATTGTGGACACAAAGGCCAAATTCAACTGGCCGAAAGTCCCGGGTTCTAAAGTTTAGTTATGCAGACGGCACCGCTTTAAATTTTGATCCGATAAACGGTATCTTGCTCAGTATTTTATGCTTGGGTGCGGCTGACGGTTCAGCTTTGTTATCGTTACCAGCGGTTTTCTTAAAGTCGGCCAGGGCTTTTGTGCCAGAAAGAACCGACGGAGCCACCGGCTTATCCAACCCGGTGCGCCACTGATGCCCGGGCTGCTCGGCTTGTGTTCCATCATCGCTTATAGGCAGACAAATTTCTTCTATATCAATACCTTCATCATCTTCAATCTCGTTATATACTTTTTCTTCCAGAGCTTCCCAGGCATTATCGCCGTGATATGCGCAGTTCAATGCCTCTTTATAGTAGTCTTCAAAAAATTTGCGCCTTTTTGCCGTGAAGCCCCACAGCTGGTTCTCGATTGACGCATAATGGGAATCGGCGCTGCCAATCATCAGGCCGTGCTTTGTAAGCATGGTCTGCACTTCTTTCGAGTCTATATCCAGATGGGCATGGTCAAGGTCGGCAAAGAAGGCTTGATCGAAACTTCCCTGAAGGGAAATTAGTATTTTAGCTGCGTCTACCTGACGCCAGATCAAGGATGTCTGATCCATGTCACGCCAATGAGGGTTTGTTTCAGCTTTGTTATACAGCTTTTCCTTGCCATAGGCCGGGATATCACGCAAATCTTTGAGGTGAACATTCGTCATCCCCTCTTCAAGGGACTTTTTAAGATAGTCCACCTGCCTTTGCGTCAGCCGCTTTGAGTCGACCCAGAGGTTGATCTCCGCCGCGGGGCGAGCCTTGCCTGCTTTGCGGGTATTCTCGATATATTTGGCAGGCAACGGCTCGCGTATCGAACCATCCTTGGGATCAGGCGGTGCCGGAAGATCCAGATTAAGCCACAGAAAATTTAAAACCTGCGATGTCATTTGAATCCCATAACCGCAGGAGAGCTCCGGCGCACTGCCGCAGATTGCGCGGCAGGAAGATTGGGAACCGCATTAGAACTTTTCTCGCTGTGTTCGTTAAAGGAGCCGGCAATTTTATCGACCGGGATCGACGAAGGGGCAGCTTGCTGGCTCCATCCGTTTTTCCATTGATGTCCGGGCTGTTCGGCCTGCGATCCATCACCGCTGATGAGCAGGCAAATCTCTTCAAGGGGTATTCCCTCACCTCCTAAAAGAGGCTTTTTCTTTGCTTGAAGTTGAAGACGCACCCTCACCACCAGGTTCATCCAGGCATTAAGGCCGAGATACGCCCCCGCCAAAGCCGACCTGTAATAGTTCTTAAAAAACTTACGCCGGCTGCGGTCAAAACCCCACAACTGGTTTTCAACAGATGCACTCCAGCCGGATGAGCTTCCGATCATCAGGCCATGTTTTTTAATCATGCCCTGCACTTCTTTTGAGTCTATGTCCAGATGGGCATGATCGAGATCGGCAAAGAAAGTCTGGTCGAAATTCCCCTGAAGGGAAACAAGTATCTTTGCCGCATCCACCTGACGCCAGATGAGCGCTCTCTGCCCCCCATCGCGCCAATTAGGGTTCGTTTCGGCCTTGTTATAGAGCTTCTCTTTGGCATACGCCGGGATGCTGCGCAGATCTTTCAGGTGAACGTTCATCATGCCTTCCTCAAGGGATGTTTTGAGGTAGTCCATCTGCTTTTTTGTCAGGCGCTTTGAATCCACCCAGAGGTCGATTTCCGCGTCAGGATGCGCCTCGCCAGCCTTGCGCGTATTCGCGATATATTTGGCTGGCAAAGGCTCGCGTATCGTTCCATCTGCCGGATCGGGAGGTGCGGGAATATCAAGATTAAGCCACAAAAAATTCAAAACTTTTGATGTCATCAATGCACCTACTTAAAAACAGCTTTAAGAGGTATTGTATATATGTTAAATATATATGTCAAATAAAATAGTATTTTAGTCTGATAATATTTTTATCTTAAAAAATATAGTAATTTCAATTAGTTATAATGAATGATGTGTGCATGAAGGATTGCACTTCCAGCATGCGCCTGTAGAGATTTTATTCTTTAGTGGGGTGAATCGAAGAGACGACAAATTCTACAAGGTTATCAGGGTTTGAGTTCCCACGACTTCTGAATTTGATTCAATAGACGCATTTTTTCTGCCTTGGTGGCAAGACCGGAATGGGTGTCTTTGCTGCTGCTCTTCCTAAAATCACCGGCAAGTTTGCTGACAGGAATTGATGATGGGGCATCATATTCTTCAAACCACCCTCCCCGCCATTCATGCCCCGGCTGCTCGGCACGGGTGCCATCATCTCCCATAGGAAAACAAATTTCTTCAATGGGAATTCCTTCTAAATTCAAAAGCTCTCTATCTACTTTATTACACAGGGCTAGAAATGCATTATCTTTCTTATATGCCCGCTCCAGGCTCGTGGCATAGTATTGTTCAAAAAAATCACGGCGTCTGTGATCAAATCCCCACAGCTGGTTCTCAATACCTGCGGCACTATGAGCCGAACCACTCCCTATCATTAACCCATGTTTTCCGATCATATTCTGCACTTCTGTCGATTCTATATCCAGATGGGCATGGTCCAGATCCGCAAAGAAGGCTTGATCAAAGTCTCCCTGAAGAGATACGAGAACTTTTGCCGCATCTACCTGACGCCAGATCATCGATGTCTGCCAACCGCCGCGCCAGCAAGGATTAGTTTCAGCTTCATTGTAAAGAGGCTCATGCTCATAAGCGGGAATATCACGCAAATCTTTCAGGTGAACGTTCGGCATCCCCTCCTCGACCGATTCCCTGAGGTATTCCATCTGCCGTTCCGTCAGGCGTTTTGAGTCAACCCAGAGAACGATCTCTGCCGACGGATGCGCCTTGCCGGCGTTACGGGTATTTTCAATGTATCTGGCAGGCAGAGGCTCGCGTATTGTTCCATCAGCAGGATCAGGCTTGGCGGGAAGATCCAGATTGAGCCACAAAAAATTTAAAACCTGCGATGTCACTCAGTAACCCCTATTAAACGATGTTGACTTAATTATATATATGTTAAATGAATATGTCAAATTAAAATAAGGCTAAAATAGCTTAAAAAAAAGACCAATAAATATGCTTATTTTCAATATGTTACAATGAATATCCTCGCTAAAAATTCCCATGGTAAAACTTTTTTCTTGCAAGAATCAATAATTATGTTAAATTATTATCTATGATCAAAGAAGCATTCAACAGAGCAGGCGCAAAACCGGAAGGCCCCAGTGGCATCGATTTCCTCGATGCGGTCGTAAGCGAAAGACCGGATCTGAAGAAAGAGGACTTCCGTTTTCCGAGCCAGGGACAAAAAGGTTATGTGGCTATTAACGGTGACGAAGTTTTCAAAGCGCCAAGAGCACTTAAAGGCGAATGCCGCGATGATTTTGAAACCGAATGTGAAGTTATGCAGCAACTGGCCGATAGCGGCCTGCCTATCCCGAAAATCACCACTCTAGGAAAAAACTTTCTCTTCTTCAGCATGACGCGTACACCCGGAGAGACCATGGGATATGACTTTGAATCGACTATGACAGAAACTGAAGAAAGGCAACTAGCAAAAGACCTTATAGACTTTGTTGTCAAAATGGCCCATGCCCTACCCATGAAAAATGGCAAGTTTGCGATACATGATGACCTCTGGCAGAGCAACATTTTTATCGACCCGGAAACCAAGCGGCTTTCGGGCGTTATAGACTTCGGCAAAGTCAAATATATAAAGGCGAGCGAATGGAAGCCCATGTATGACTTTGACGGAACCAATTTCAAAAAGATGCTGCAGGTAGAGTACAATGCCAGGAAAGGCGATCTGCCCGGCGCAGGCGAAGAAAAGCCGAAATTTCACGTTCCCAATCTCAAATCCCTTTTTGGTACCTAGTCCCCAAGCGCTTCACGCCGTAATGTGATCAATGTAATCTCGCACGGCGCACCGGTACGCATCGGCGGTCCCCAATATCCAGTCCCCCTGTTCACGTAAATCCACATGCCATTATGCCTGTTTAGGCCCTTGTAATACTGCTGGAAGAACCGGACAAGGAATGTGAACGGAAAAAATTGCCCTCCATGCGCATGTCCGGTGAGCTGCAGGTCAAACCCCGCTTCCGCCGCGGTGTGACAGCTCGCCGGCTGATGCGCCAAAAGAATTTTGATCAGTCCGGGCGGCGCGCCCGCAAGCGCCTTCACCGGATCGGAGGCATGGCTTTCCACCATGCTGACTGCCGTGTAATCCGTTACACCGGCCAGAATAATATTCTCGCCCCCACGGCTAATAAGCACATGCTGATTCAGCAGCACCCTCGCGCCAAGCCTTTTAAACTCGTCTATCCAGTCAAAGGCACCAGAATAATACTCATGGTTTCCCGTGATAAAAAAGACCCCGCACGACGCCTGCAATGCGGATAATGGCTCGACATCATGCGCCAGATCCTCGACCGATCCATCGACAAAATCACCCGTCAGCGCCACCAGATCAGGTTTCAGGTCATTGACAATATCTACCACATTCTGCGTATAACGCCGCCCGATGGTGGAACCAATATGGAGGTCGGATATCTGCGCGATTTTAAACCCGTCAAAGCTTGGCGGCAGATTCCTGAGCGGTATATCGACTTCCTTCACCTGCGGTCCCATCATGATATACCGTACACCAATAACTGTTGTGGCAAGTGTCACAATGGCGATGCCATACAAGGCATAACGGTCAAACACTTCTGGATTGAAAGAGCTTATAAAAATCTGGCAGATAATGCTGACGGCATCGATGGCCAGCCCGTACACAACCAGCAGCGACATGATACCGAAAGCCATATAGGAAACCCAGTTTAGTACCGAAACAAGTCTCGCAGCGTTATACTTCTTTTTCAGTATTGGAAAGAACATATGGTCGCCGAACGGGCCGATCATCTGCAAGATAAAAAAAGCCAGTACAAAAAGCCATGCGCCCGCGGCATGCTGCTCCGCCCATGGCCAGCGTTTGATGATGCGCCCCGCAGCATAGATATTGATAAGGCCAAATAGTATAATTGCCGATAATGCCCGTATCAGAAAAGCCACCCTTCCCGGCCAACTAGACCTTCTTTATTGAATGCTTGGCGTAACAAGTGCGCAGCAGAACCATCTGCACGATTGCTGCCGGAACGGCAAGAAGCACGACCCAGCCGATATTCACACCAGCACTTAAGAGAACCGACACTGCCAGGCAGGCGCTAACGCAGCCGACATCCCACGCGGTCTCGGTCGCGAAAACGAAGCGCAACGGGCATGGTGCCTTAGCAGCCAAACCATAAACAGCTGTTATCAGAACGGGTATATAGGTCGCACCCAAAAGCGAGCTCGCCGCTGCTGTCGCAAACATCGCGCTCAGGCTGGAGCCGGTAAAGGCCCTGAGCACAAGCCCCATAAGCAAGAGAGCCCCATTCAAGAGAACCGCGTAACGCGCCTTGCCTCCGTCAATCAGCTTCCCGAGAAACATCCCGCCGATGGCAGAAACCAGCCCTGACAAAGCCAGCGCGCTGCCGAAGGTGGTAAAGCTATCGCCCGTCGAGCTTGACAGCATCGCAGCCCAGACAAAAACAAAGCCCACGGAAATCCATCCGTCCGTCATGTATATGAATGCGCCCTGATAAACCGCTGAATAAGCGCCCTTCGGGCGTATCTTGGCGATCGGCATGTCCGGCACGCGCAGAAGCGGAAAGATGGCGATGAGCTCGATAATCGCCGCCATGCCAAAGGTCAGCTGTGGGCTAAAATGGTCAATAGAAAATCCGCCGATAAGCGGTGCCGCGATATTGGCGACAGTTGCCAGTGCCTCGCGCGCACCGATCTGCTTGCCACGATGCGTATCATCACCCGAGAATGCAAAGATGGCATGGTACGAAACAAAATAGAAAATGCCCGATAAGGCATTGAGGAGACAGTAGATCCACAGAACATTGTCAGCACCCGTAACGCGCCCCAGCACAAGATACTGCATCGCAAAAAAGAAACTACCGATATACAACGTGCAACGTGAGCCAAGACGCGGCGCGGCATAAAGGACAATCGGCCGAAAAACAAAACGCAGCGAATAGACGATGGGCAGATAGAGAAAAAGTTTTACGGGCGTTATTCCATGCGACAGAAGATAAACAATGAAGAAATTCCCCGACATGCCCCACGCCAGCGCATGCAGCGCGGTGTGAATGCTCAACCGGTTCACGGAAGCGTTGGAAAGATATGTGCGAAGCGCCGTCATGCGGAAAGATCCCTGTCGTATTCCCCCAATGATATCAGAGGAATATTCTTACATTTGATAGCAGTTATTTTTATTGTGATGTAATTATTTTTATGGTATTTTGTTTCCTCTTTTTAATTTCCGTATATATAATAAAGGTGGCTTTTCAGCATGTCCAAGACGCGCGACCAATTCAAAAAATCTGCCAAGTCTGTAAAAAACAAAAACACTGTAGATATCCTGAAGTCAGAACTCGGCTATATCGTGCATACGGACAATGACACACTGAAATCCTATCAGCGCGATCGCTGGTCACTATCCGAAATCGAGGATTTTCACGGCAAGAAAAACCCCCTGCCCGCAGCGGTCGTCATGCCGGAAACAACGGAACAGGTTTCGCGGGTCCTGAAGCTCTGCAACAAAAACAATATTCCCGTGGTTCCCTACGGCGGCGGATCGGGCGTCTGTGGCAGCATCAAGGCGGAAGAAGGCATCGTTATCCTGTCGCTGGAAAAGATGAGCGGGCTGGTTAATCTCAACAAAAAGAACATGACCGCTACCTTTTGGGCCGGCACAAATGGCAAGGTTGCCGAAGATGCCACGGAGGCAGAAGGTCTTACAATTGGCCACTGGCCGCAATCAATCGATATTTCAACGGTCGGCGGTTGGATCGCTACCAAGGCTGCAGGGCAGTATTCAACCGCCTACGGCAATATTGAGGATATGGTACTTGATCTAGAAGCGGTATTACCGGATGGCTCTGTCATCAATACAAAACAGGCGCCGAGAACGGCGGCTGGTCTAGACCTGCGCCAGTTGTTCCTTGGCACAGAAGGTACGCATGGAATCGTCACAAAGGTAAGTTTTTCACTGCGCGAACTGCCCGAGGCAAGTCAGGGGCAGACATTTTCATTTAACACACTCGAAGACGGGCTCGATGCCATCCGCTCGTTCATGAATGCCGGATGGAGGCCGCCTGTCGTGCGCCTTTATGATGCGGATGAAGCGCAAGCCCATTTCCCCGGAAAGTCTACGCCTGGCAAACCGCTATTGCTGCTGTTGCACGAAGGGCCGAAAGACCTTGTTGAAGTACAGGCAAAGAATATCAAGTCGCTCTGTGAAAAAATTGGCGGACAGGAAGAAGACGCCTCCGCCGTCGATCAGTGGCTGACAAAACGCAATAAAGTTCCTTCATTTAGGGAGCTTATCGAAGCCGGCATCGTCGCGGACACAATTGAGGTCTCGGCAACATGGGACAAGGTTCCCGGCTTGTATCAGAAGGTAACCGAAGCCCTCAAAGCGGTTCCCGGCGTCGCGCTCGTCGGCGCGCATTCGAGCCACAGCTACCGCTCGGGCACGAACCTCTACTTCACCTTCGCCGCCCAGCCGCAGGATCCGGCAAAAATGGAGGATACCTATAAAGCCTGCTGGAACGCCGCCATGAAAGCGACGATTGAAGCCGGAGGCAGCATTTCTCACCATCACGGTATTGGTCGCGTGCGAAAAGATTTTCTACAGGATGAAATCGGCGAACAAGGCGTTGAACTTCTCAAAAAAATCAAGGCAGCGATTGACCCGAAAGATATCCTGAACCCTGGCCTGCTGCCAGAAAAACAAAAAGCCAAAAAGCACAAAGGCGCAAAACCGAAGCACGGAGGCTAATCATGACACAACCGCATCCTTATTTTGACGGACCGGCTTTCGTTATCCTTGGGCACCGCGGCACCGCAGGAACGCGCCCTGAAAATACACTAGCTTCATTCATCCAGAGCCTCAAGGATGGCGCTGACACTCTCGAGAGCGACCTTCATTTGACGAAAGATGGCGAGATTATCATGATGCATGATCCGGTCGTTGACCGCACGACCAACGGCACCGGTCCCATCTCTGAAATGACCCTCAAAGAAATAAAAGCGCTTGATGCAGGGTACAAATTTACGCCCGATGGCGGCAAGACATACCCGTTCCGCAGTCAAGGCATTAAAGTGCCGACACTGGCGGAGGCCTTAAGCGCCTTCCCCGACAAACGCATCAATCTCGAGATCAAGGATAATAATCAGGAGCTGGTAGAAAAAGTTGTCGACCTTATTGCCGCTACAGGACGGGAGGACAGCGTCCTTCTGACAGCCGGCGATGACGAGACGATGAAAAAACTTCGCGCCTATGTAGAAAAGACAGGCTCGCAGGTGGCGATTAGCGCATCTACCGGAGAAATTTTTGACTTCTTTATGGGGGTCGGACAGGACACGCCTCCGCCAAAAGGCGTGATGGCGCTACAGGTCCCTTACAAAATAGAATTCGGTGGAGAGAATATTACGGTTGTCACACCGGCATTCGTTGAAAAAGCCCACAAACACGGCATCCACGTGCATGTCTGGACGATCGATGACCCTAAAGAAATGAAAGAGCTGCGCGATATGGGTGTGGATGGAATTTTTACCGACTTCCCGAAATTGGCAAAACAGGTTCTCTCCAATGCGCCAAAGACCAAACCCCAAACACCCAAAGGGCCAAAGCTTTAATCCCCTTGACTAAAGACCTTTGACTGCCGGATAGCTCTTTTTTACAGGAGGTGCAGGGTTGTTTTTGGGCTGCGTTTCTACAGGCGGGGTTGAGGACTTGAGACTCTTGACTTCCTCAGCGAGGATAACCACGACGCCGGTGAGATCGCTGATCTGCTCTTTCAATTCATTCAGTGTCTTGCTCACATCAGAATCTTCTACTGCGGGCCGTTTTGTTGCTGCTACCGTTGCGGGCGCACCTTCTATCTTTTCCTGAAAGAACTTGAGCCGCTCTATGTCTTCCGATTTATAATTGTACCCTCTATGCATCGCCATAAGAGCATCATCGAAGCTGGCGCCGTGATCGTAGAGCAGTTGTATAACAGGCAACTCAGCCTTTCTTTGTATGGCCTTGGCAAGCAAAGAGTCTTTTGACATACCGGGAATTTGGGCATTTGCATCCGCGCCCGTCTGAATGAGCAACGAAAAAAACGGCTCTCCGCCAATATTACTCTCCACAGCCTGCCTAAACATCTGGTCAATCGTTAGCTGTTTGTCCTTTTCAGGGCGGATCGCCAGCGCAAGGTTCAGGTCGCGCAACTTATTCTCGCTGTTTCGCGTGACGTCCAAAAGGAGAGATGCAAGTTCGCTGATATTTTTTTCATTAAAAACCCGCGCCTGTATGTTTTCAGGACGACCTGCGTGAAAAGCTTCAATGGCCCCTTCTGTCAGATCAGCATTTTTGTTGTAGTTGTCGTAGTAATCTTTTTTTCGTTTATTGTAAGCTGCAAGAAACTCATCAGTTGTTCCTGTCTTGCCGACAGCAACGTAATCTATTTTCTTCCCAAAAATGCCCATGATTTTTCTCTTTCAAAATTCTGAAATTATTTTATAAACGATACGGAAATTAACAACAGAGTCGCAGTTATGCAACATATTTTTGAAAAATATTTATATGATATGAAAAATACTATTTGCGTATTTAGTCTATATTTCCGCTGGGAGCAGGCTTTGGCGGCGGCATGAAGCGCTGGCGTGTCTTGGCCGTCGCAGGTGCGCCCACCATCGTTCCGGCATAAAGCTGCTTGGTGGCTTCAACGACATTCACACCGCCGAAAGCGTCGAACAGGCTATGCCCGATTTTTTCCCATGCGCCGGATGTGACCAGCATCAGCCGCGACGAGGCCGGTGGAAAAAACAGTGCGCGCTCAACGCGCTCCGGCACAAACATATATTCCTTCAAAAACTGCCGCATCTGGCCGGAGGAATAAGGCGTGCCATGACCAAAAGGCGTGTTGTCCATCCGCGCCCAGATGCCGGACCTGTTCGGCACGATCATGACCAGCCTTCCCTGCCCTGTCAGGATGCGCCACGCCTCCTGCAAGACGGCATGCATGCTTTCTACACTGTTGAGCGTGTGTATGACCAGCAGCCTGTCTACTGAATTGGATTCAACAGGCAATTCCGCCTCGTCGCACATACTGACGAGCCCGCTTGCTTCGGACGGCCAGTAAACTGCGCCCTGCTGCATTGGCATCAGCGCTACAACACGCTCGGCCTCGCCTAGAAACGGCCGCAGATACGGCGATGCATAGCCAAGCCCAACGACACGCAGTCCTCTCACATCGGGCCAAAGCTGCCGGATGTGATTGCGGAGAATACGCTGCACGACCTTGCCTTGTATCGTGTCATAGAATTCTTTCAGGTCGACAGCGCTTGTATGCATGGCTAAAGCAATTCTCTGATAACGGGAACAAGCGGAACATCCGCAGGCGGCATGGGATATTTATCAAAGTCCTTCGGATATGCCCAGACAAATTTTTGCCCTTCTTTTGCGGTCACTTGACCGCGCCAGACACGGCACACAAAAAGCGGCATCATCAGGTGAAAATCGTCATAACGGTGCGAGGCAAAAGTAACCGGCGCAAGGCACGAGCTGGATGTATCGATGCCAAGTTCTTCTTTCAGTTCCCGCACCAGTGCCTGCTCGGGGGTCTCGCCCTCCTCGATTTTACCGCCGGGGAATTCCCACAGTCCGGCCATTCTTTTTCCTGCCGGACGCTGCGCAAGGAGAACACGGCCATCTGAATCAACCAGAGCTACAGCCGAAACCCAGACGGTTTTCAAAGCCTGTTGCACAACTGGGGTGGATTCAAAACAGTTCGACATTCAGGGGGTGGGCGGCTTTATTTTATGTGTCTTTTTAAACTTTGTGTAATCCGTCAGAAGCTTGGGATAAACGGCAGCAAGCAGACGCGAGTCCAGCGTGGCGCTGTGCCCGTCGCGTTCGCGCTCGGAACGGTCTATTTTGTAGCGGTCCAGTATCTGGTCAAGGCGGGCATTGTCACTGCCGAACATTTCTTCGGACCAGCGGCGGACATTAATCCATTGCTGTTTCTTGAACGGCTCCAGCCCCGCCTTTTTCATTTCCATGTCCAGCATGGCGATATCAAGCGTATAGTCGCTGCCATTGTCATTCTTCGTGGTGCGGCAGGTGATGATGATCGGAGAGTCTCCAACAAACTCTTTCAGCTGCTTGGCAATCCCTGCAAAGGCAGGCTTGTCCGCCACCATCTCATTTGTAATACCGTGAATTTTGGTGGTCTCCGCCGGAATATCGCGTCCGGGGTTGACGATGACCTGAAACTCGCGACCAGTCAGTTTACGATCGATCATCTCGACAGCTGTCACAGAAACAAGGCGATGGCCTTCCGACGTCAAAATACCTGTGGATTCGGTATCAAGAACAATCTCACGCAACATCAGGAGCCTCCTCTTTGTTGTCAGAACAGTGTACCCACTATAGACATAAAACAAAACGAGTCAACAGATGTTATCCGCTGACCCGTTTTGTAATTTAATATCCAGGACTTGAGAATTAGTCCTTTTTGGTTGAATCGTCAGAGACGGGCTTGCCGTCCATGTCAAAGCGTTTGATATCAGCTTTGGCACGCAGACCTTGCACCAGGCTCTTGACCGCATCTTGTCCGAGCTTGTTACGGATCTGGTTCTCGACTGTTTTCAGATCAGGAACCTGACGATCACGCTTGTCAACAACCTGAATAACGTGCCAGCCGAACTGGCTCTTGACCGGCTCATGCGTGTAGGTGCCTGGCTTCAGTTTGAAAGCTGCATCGCTGAACTCGGGGATCAGTTCGCCCTTGGCAAAGTAGCCGATATCGCCGCCGTTCTTAGCTGACGGGTCGGAAGATCTTTCCTTGGCGAGGTCTTCGAACTTCGCACCGTTGTCGAGGTCCTTGATAACCTGCTCTGCTTCCTCTTGTGTCTTCACGAGGATGTGGCGGGCGTGCACTTCCTGTTTTCCTTTATTATCGCTCTTAAATTTATTGTATTCAGCTTTGATGGCACTGTCGGTGACTTTGTCCTTCAGGAAACCTTCCAGGTACATCGTCTTGACAAGTTGCGCTTTTGCTTGTTCCAGGCGTTGCTGGAACTCTTGTGACTTCTCAACATTCGCCTTTGCAGCCGCGGCATCAACAAGCTTCTCATTAATCATCTCGTCGACAATCAGGGGGAATGCTTTTGCTGTATCTTCATCCTTGACATTATTGAGCTTGAGGACGCCCACAACATCGCTCTTGAGGATCTTGTCGCCGTTAACAACAGCAACGACAGTGCTGTCTTCGGCTTTTGCCTGAGCCAACGTCGGCACGGTCATCACAGCCATCACGACCGCTGCCAGAGCGGCATAGCCCATTTTTTGAGTTAGTGCTGACATTACATATTCTCCAAATTTATATTTTACACAATCTTTTAACGGCAACTATCTGCCTTAGTAAAAGCTTTAGACGTATATATAAGTCCTTTCTTGTTTTTTTATCAAGGGCCATTTAGAAAAAAAGGCTTTATTGACATAGACTAATCTGCTTTATATCTCTATGAAATAAAAAGGATAATAAAAGGTACGCGATGTTCACGGCACTGGCACGAAAAATTCTGGGCTCCCCCAACGATCGAATCCTCAAGGGATTTGGCAACACGGTAAAACAGATCAACGCTCTTGAACCATCGATTCAGGCGCTGAATGACACCGAGCTTCGTGCGCAAACGGACAAGTTCAAAGAACGCATCGCCAAGGGCGAGACACTCGAACAACTCCTGCCGGAAGCTTTCGCGACCGCACGCGAAGCGGCGCGGCGCAGCCTTGGCCAACGTCCCTTTGATGTGCAGCTTATGGGCGGTATCGCCGCACATGAAGGTTACATTCCTGAAATGCGTACGGGTGAAGGCAAAACACTGATGGCGACGCTGCCAATGTATTTGAATGCACTGACAGGCAAAGGCGTGCATTTGGTCACTGTGAATGACTATCTGGCCCAGCGCGACGCCAACTGGAATCGCCCTATTTTTTCCATGCTAGGACTGAGCGTCGGTTATATCATCAACGGCCTCGATGATGACCAGCGCCGCCAGGCCTATGCCGCCGATATCACTTACGGCACCAACAACGAATNNCACGCCGCTGATCATCTCCGGCGCAATTGAGGATTCATCCGAGCAATACCGCGTTGTCGACAAGGTGATCCCCAAGCTCGTTCCTGCGGATTACGAGGTCGATGAAAAGCACAAGAACATCTCCCTGACCGATGCCGGCAACGAGCATGTCGAACAAGTCATGCGCGAGTTGGGCATCCTGACCGACGGCAACATGTATGATGCGCAGAACATCTCACTGGTGCATCACGTCAATCAGGCGC
>PLXM01000202.1 GCA_003153235.1 Rhodospirillales bacterium | reverse complement strand
TCTCCGCAATCACCGTCACCTTCTCCGCCGCCAGCCTCGGCTGCAAATGTGAATACAAATGCTAATGCAGCGGGCTTTAATGCTCCCGCTTCGGCGAGTAAAGCATCTCTTCTGCCGCCTAACCTGACTGCACCAGCCGTGGCTCACTAAAGGAGGATACGTGACCAATCAGCACGATCGGGAAGAATATCTTAAAAAGCTTGGCCTGGAACGGGGCGAGGATGCATTGCCGCCCGAGAGCCGCAAGACGCCCGATCGGCGCAGGGGCAGCAGCGCGCCCGGAACAGGGCTTGACCGCCGCACAGGAGACCGCCGCAAGTCGCGTTCCATTATTGGGCGTGAGCGGTATCTTGATATGGTTCTCAAGGAGCGCGCGCTTTTCGCCCAGCAGGGATTTGCGCGCTCTGCAGAGCAGTTGTTGAGCGCCTCTGGTGCTGGTACAGAAAATGAAGTAACGGCAGGCGAGCGTGACAGCGCGACAGGGGATCAGCTGCGCGCCTTACTGCCGCTGCAGACATGGCTGCCGCTGAGTATACATCTGGTAAGCCTTGATAAGGGAGTTTTGACGGTCGCGCCGCTCCATGAACTTACCGAGAGGCAGTCACAAAATTTGCTGAATGCGGCTATCCGCTCCGGATTCAAGGTTAGCAGTATTGAAACCCAGATGTGGGATCGCGCCGACCTTTTAAAAACCTTACAAGCTGTGCACGACCTTTCGGCAGACCGGTGCGAGAAAACCCTTTCCGTCTGGCTGAATGACCTTGATAATGGTCTTTTGCTCAACCAGTTCCAGCGCGATATGCTGGCAGAAGCCCTGCAAATGCGCGTGTCGGATATCCATCTGGTTCAGGATAATGCCCCTGATGCGCCAAACTGGATCAAATACAGGGTCGATGGCGACCTCGTGCCGATCCATCTGCTGCCTGCAGATGCGATGGCGCGTTTGACAACGTTGCTGAAACGGGATGCGGGCCTTAACTTCGGTGACCGCTCTACGCCGAAAGACGGGCGTTTTGGGTTCATCTGGCAGGGCCGTTCGGTGGACGTGCGGGTTGCCGCCGGTCCGCAAGCGCAGGATGGCGAGAAAATCACGCTTCGTCTGCTCGACCGCGCCGGTCTGAAAAGCTTTGAGGAGTTATTTGCACGTTATCCTGAAGTTGCCGAGCATATGTCGCGCCTGTTGGCGCCGGAGATCAAGGGCGGCGGCGGCTTTATCCTGATGTCCGGTCCTACCGGTTCGGGTAAGTCAACGACGCTTTATGCCTGTGTGCTGGAGATTGACCGCCGTCGCCGCCATGTTTTGACGATTGAGGATCCGATAGAGTATGAAATGCGCTATGCCACACAATGGCAGGTGGCCCAGGGCGCTGGTGCAGGGCGCGAATTCGCCGACCTGATCCGCGCCGCGATGCGTCATGACCCTGACTATATCGTCATCGGTGAAATGCGGGACACGGCGACGGTTGAGACGGCATTGAAGGCCGCTGAATCGGGCCATACTGTTATTTCCACCATTCACGCGGATACCGCGGTTCAAACTCTGGAGCGCCTGCGGTCATTTATGCCGTCAGCACGGGAGCGTTCGTCAACATATACCTTGGCGCAGCAGATACGATGCGTTTTGAACCAGCGTCTAATCAAAACCCTTTGTCATGGGTGTAGTCTGAAGACACAGGCAAAAGATGTTTTGACGCCCGAGGAGATGGAAATTCTAGAGCTCAAGCCGGAGGATATGATACGCAGCCACAATTCAAACGGATGTGATCTCTGTAATCGTACAGGGGTGCTGGGCCGCACATTGTTGCTGGAAGCTCTTATGATTGCCACGCCGCTGGCGAAACGGGATCCTGTTTTTCACGCTCTGATGCATAACGTCGGCGATGTTCTTCATCAGGAGGGCGTTAGTTATATATCACGCAAACACGGGCTTGTCTGGCTCGTCAAGGATGGTCTGCTTGATTCCAAGATCGCCCTCGTCATGATGGAGGCCTAGGGGAATTGATATATGCAGCAGTGGATTGCCGATTTTACAATCGATACGCCGGCTGGACCCAAGCTGATGACTGAGTCCTATTATCTGCCGACTGTTGCTGATGTGCGCAATGAAATCAGTAAAAGAGGCGGATATGTACTAAAAATACGAGCGCATGAGCGCTCCGCGCTTGAGCGCTGGATGGCACGGTCAAGCTGGTGGCAGGTGCAGTTGCTGCGCGGTATTCAGTTCAGGTCCACCGTCACATCTCCCGGCGTTGCCCTTTGGAGATTAATTCAGTCTGAAACTAATCCGAAGAGGCAAAACATCCTGTCGCCGGCACGGGAAGCTTTGTCGCGGGGACTGGGTGTTATTGATGCCTTGAAGGCGCTGAACATTTTTGATCACGGCACGATCGCCATCCTGGCGGCGAGCGAGCGGAGTAACCGCCTGATGGAGGGCATTCCGCACGCTATCCAGAGCATTACTAATAAAACCAAGAACCGCCGTGCGATCATGGGAACTATGGCCTGGATCGGTTTTGATATCTTCTCGATTGTGCAGGGGATGTTCTGGGGCAAGGATAAAATTATCGGCTGGTTCAGGAGTAACCCGCCTCACGAGGCGGAAGCATTGGAAAAGTACAATACAATTGTTGGCCGTCTCGAACTTCTATGGGGTACCCTTACGTGGTCTGCGGTTGGAATGGCGGCTTTTATGGCTTGGGCTATGTTTTCTTTCTGGAATAACCGTGGTAAAAGGGATTGGCCGACAGCGCGGATCGTGCGCAGAATACCTTTGATCGGCGCCTATTTGCGGGATCTTGGTTTTGCAGACAGTACCGCCGCCGCCGGACGAATGCTGCGCGGGCGCGTGCCTATTGCCGATACGTTATTACAGGCCTCTGAGTCGACGACTCTTCCCGAAGTGGCGAATTACTGGATGAATGCACGGGAAGACCTTTCCCGCGGTGTGGGTTTGGGCGCCGCGCTTGATAAGGACCCCCTGACAAAGGGCGAGAGGATGGAGCTTGCCGGTGTTTCCGACCTGGATCAGGTCGCGACTGTGATGGACTCAATTTCAGACATGCGGCAACAGGCTTCAAAGACAAAGCACAGCTTGATTGTCTGGCTGGCTTTTGGCTTGTCAGGTATATATCTTGTAATAGCTTTCGGGAGCGCGATTTATGCTCTGACGATCATGAATATGAGTATGGACAGTATGATGGGTCAATTTATGCCCGGTGGCGGCGGCGGAGGGGGAGGAGAATAATTTCATGGCAGCAGCGGCAGAAACAGGTGCAGCATCAGCACGTCCGGATCGGGGATCACCCGGAAAATTCGGCTCATCGGGGATAGGTGGCGGAAAGATGGGTGTTCCCGCGATTGATCTTAAGCCTTTTTTACCGTCGGAGCTGATTGGTGGATCGATACCTTATATAGCCGGTATGGAAGATGAAGGTGTCTGGAACGCGGCGGCGCAGGCCTGCGG
>PLXM01000150.1 GCA_003153235.1 Rhodospirillales bacterium | reverse complement strand
GGTTCAATCCCTGTCGTGCCCACCATCATTTTCGATAATTGACAAAAAGACAATGATCGTCTAAACCGTTAGTTAGCCATTAAATTATGGGAACAAATGTTGCAAATCCCTTAGGCTAGAGAGGTATCTCACATGAAGAATAACTTCAANNCCGCCGCCCAATCTCTGCGTGGTAAAACAGTCGTTTTCGCCGGGGAATTGTCCGCTGTAAACCGGCGGCAGGCGTCTGCCATAGCGCGGGAGCTTGGTGCAACGGTAACATCGGAGGTATCCGATAAGACAGACTTCGTAGTCGCCGGTACGGATGCGGGAACGAAACTTCAGCAGGCTTCAGAGCGGAGCATCAAAATTCTTTCAGAAGATGATTTCTTCGCTTTGATCAAAGAACAGCGGAAGGCCGAACGTTCACTGAACGGTCCGCAGTAGCGCGTTCTTGCTGTCAAAATTAGAGGGAAAGTCTGGCGCTGATGACTGTTTCAGACGGGAACAACGCCGNNCGCAATATTCAACCTCTTGTGAAATAACTGATCATGAAACATAGGGTTGTTACAAAGGAGACGCGACGAGGAGTGCCTATTGTGGCTGGAAAAAACGCCCCAGTTTGGCAAAAAAGAATCGAAACTGATGCAGCTCAAGTATTGAATAGCTCAACTAAAGCCGTGAAAGCCATTCTCGAACGGCGCGCAGAACTTGATCGTAAGGGAAATCACGACATTCCGCTGGTCGTGCTGGCGGGGGAATTTCATTCAATCCCATCACACACCATCCATCACGTAGCAGTGCTGAACGGGCTGAAGAACAGCGGGAAGAAAATCGCCTTTGGCTACGAGGAGGAACATAATCTGCTAGCACAGAAATTTACTAAAGAGATGGGACGCGATCCCAGCCTGGAGGAAATATCTGCGCTGAATAAGCGCGACATAACGGGTACATTGTCATTGAAAACGAATCTTGGTTTTTGTGGCTATTATGGAGCCGATCATACGAGAGCTGCGCTTTTTCGTTTTCTTTTGCGCCACAATATAAAGAGCTGCTTCACTGATGTTTCCAGACCAGACAGTGTGCTCGATGCGAGCGATCCATCAACTGTGGAATCTCTGCGCGCATGTTTCAAGCACGCTGTCTCTGACATCGACGTTGAAAGTCCGGAAGGCGTAAGGGTCCGCAATCATCATATGGTTGCAGCATCCCTCGACTTGGCACGGAATAGCGGAGCACGGATTGTGATGCTCTCCTGCGGCGATACTCATGTGGCGGGAAGCATGCAGCTTGACTTTTCTGCGCGTCATAGCCTTGCCGCGCAATTTAAGCATAGGGGAGCGGCCGTGATGGCCATGCCAATTTTCACAAAATACTTATCCGAGGATGACATTCCGCCAAGTCGTGTCCTTACATCAAAGGAACGGTTGTACATCTCAGAACTGCCGAGGATGGTGGCTGCCTATGATCCTGACTCGGATAAGCCAGTACGGGGGCGTCCAGCCACATTAAGAAATCGAGTTGATGAAGCTACTTACACCAATGCACTTTTGGCACGCTGCGGACTCAAAAAGGAAACTCTTTCAGTGGGAGAATATAAAAAACAACAGGCACAATTCAAGAATGAAATGCGCGGAATTTTCAAAGAGTGTGAAAAGATAGTTGCGAAGGCTCCCGCAATAGTGTTGACGTGAAATACGCGATAACGGCTTCTTTATTTCCTGCCTGAGTTGGTTATTAAGGCGCGGCAGGCAGAAATCGGTGTGGTTTCAGGTGACGCTATGTTTGGGCTATAGGGGATGTAAAATTCAACGGCGAACGGTGGCGGGTATAAACGAGCAAAAAGGCCCCTGATTATTTGATTTGCGGTTTTTTTGCGGCTAGCTTTTAAGTTATAGTCATTTAAATTAAGAATCCGATATGCTATGTTTTGTCATGGCATATGGCATCGATTATCGGCGAAGGATCATCACCTTCGTGAATGAAGGGGGGAGCAAGCTGGAAGCGGCTCGTCTTTTCAAGGTTCATCCGGACACCATTTACGAGTGGCTCAAGCGCGGGGACGATCTGTCGCCGCGTCCGGCGAAGACGCGCCGGCGTAAAATTGACAAGGAAGCATTGAGGCGGCATGTACGGGAATACCCTGATGCTTTGCTGCGTGAACGCGCCGTCGTGTTTAAGGTTACGCCGGAAGCTGTTTTTTATGCCTTACAGGCGATGAAGATCGTAAAAAAAACAGCGTAGATATTCCGAGCGCTGTCATATGAAAAGAATTGCGTTTCTGCGCGAACTGCGCAGGCTTATCTCCGTCTATGGCGCTGACAACGTCGTGTACATGGACGAAACTGGCTTCAGGAAACACGCCTATCGTCCTCACGGCTGGGCTTTGCGGGGTGAAAAAATCTACGGCGACGTGTCCGGCTGCAACCGCAAGAATATCAATCTGATCATGGCGCAGCGGCGTAAACAGTATCTTGCTCCCATGCTGTTCGAATTCTCGTGCGATAGTCTTGTCGTGAATGCGTGGCTAGAACAAAGACTCGTGCCGCTCCTGGAAAACCCCAGCATCGTCATCATGGACAATGCCCCGTTCCACAAGAAGAAGGAAATCGCAGCCATCCTCGAAAAACACGGCCACGCCTTCCTGCCTTTACCTCCATATTCTCCGGACTTCAACCCCATCGAGAAAACCTTCGGTGTTCTCAAACGAAAAAGAGACTTCGCGCCCGAAGGCACTCCCATCGGGCAGATCATTATATCATCGGTATCTTATTTTAAATGACTATA
>PLXM01000223.1 GCA_003153235.1 Rhodospirillales bacterium | reverse complement strand
CATCGTAGTGCCGAAAGGAACGAAGGCAGACGCCATAATAATTGATTGATTGTTACTTTTTTGACATTAAAGAGCACATTTCTTTTTGATAATAGTTTAAGATATGATCATTGCGGTTTATTTTTTATGGCTTTTTTCATCAAATGCGCTTCACAAGGTTTAAAAGACAGAGCTTAACTCTGCACATAACGGTGACGCTTTTTCTGTGCGGGATTTTTCCTGCGTCAGCATTTCCGGCATTGCCCGGACCTGCCGATGCGGGAAGAATTAATCCCCAGCAGGAAGCTGTTCCTCCGCCGCCTCAAAAGAATGAAGGCACGGTTGTTCCGGAGAGCACGGCTCCTCTGGTACAAGCTCCACCCGGCGCAGAAAAAATTAAACTTGTTTTAAAAGAAGTCGACTTTGAAGGCGTGACGGCATTCAAGCCCGAAGAGCTGAGGGATATTTATACGCCTTATATCGGGCAAAAAGTCACCATGGATATCGCATGGATGATGGCCGGTCAGCTCACCGAACGCTACCGGAAAGAGGGATATTTTCTTTCCCAAGCTTACGTACCCGAACAGCATATCAAGGGTGGAAAAATAACCATCAGTGTCATTGAGGGATATATAGGGCAGATAGATCTGGATGATAAGACCGTTGCCGACCACTTCGTTGTCAAGGCGCTGATCAACCGCATGCTGTCCCGCAAACCTGTTAAATCAAATGATGTCGAAAGTTTTCTGCTGCGCATGAACGACCTGCCGGGTCTGACATTCCGCGCTGTCTTGTCACCCCTTACCGGTGCAGAGAAAAAAGAAGGCGCTATAAAATTAACGCTGCTTCCCGGCAAAAAAGAAAATGCCGACTCGCTGTCAGTGGACAACTTCGGGTCACGGTTTTTGGGCCCGCAGGAAGCCACTCTGGACTATCAGATGAGCCTTTTACCCCTGCAGCAAAGCGAGATTACGCTGCTCTCCGCCTACCCCCTGAATAATCTTTATTCAGCTTCTCTCAAGCACACGCTTCCGCTTTTTACCGATGCCAGCCTGACACTGACAGGAAGCACAACCAACGCTTATCCCGGTTACACGCTCACTCCCTTAAAAGTTGGTAGTGTGTCAAACTTCGCCGGCTTCACCATCAATTATCAGCCATTGCGCCAGCGTCTGGATAATCTCTCTCTGAGAATTGGCTTTGATGGCAGGGACACCAACGCCAATACGTTTGCTGGGCCTCTTACCAGAGAACATATACGCGCTTTGCGATTAGGAGCTAATTACACCGGCATAGCGGATAAGCTTGGCGGACAATCTTCCATCGATGCTTCGCTCAGCCAAGGAACGCGCCTGCTGGGCGCCAGCAATGAAAATGATCCCGATCTTTCCCGCGCTCATGCCGTGCCGGATTTCACCAAGCTGGACATGACCTTGTCGCGGCTGCAAAGCATCACGAGAAACTGGTATGCCGTATCGACACTGACCGGACAAACAACACACGACATCCTCTATTCTTCCGAAGAGTTTGGTTATGGCGGACAGGCTTTGGGACGTGCCTACGACTCTTCGGAAATTATAGGGGACAAGGGAGCCGCCGGTTCTGTTGAGCTTCGCTACAACGGATTTTACAGCGTGCAGCCTCTGGCTATAACGCCCTACACCTTCTACGACATCGGAAAAGTCTGGAGCAATTCTCCCAATACGCATCCCATGTCGGGCAGCTCTGCGGGTCTCGGTTTTCGTTTTACCGCTCCCACAAGAATTGAGGGAATCACCACTCTGGCATTTCCCCTAACAAAACCAGAGGCTAATCCTATTTATGGTGGTAGTGGCACGGGACCAAGAATTTTATTTCAAATTCTTAAAAGATTCTGATTTTTCAAATAATTATACCATTTAATAAATCTTTTACTTTTATTAACTTGGTATTAATTTAATCAAGCGCACAATATAATATATAACGGTACACAGGAGACTGTGCCTTTGCAGACTGATCCTAAAAGATTTTCCCTTCGTTTTTCCATTACCTTGTTGTCCGTTCTTTTAGGCACAACGGGATATTTCCCATTGTGCACACCGGCATACGCCCTTCCTCAGGGCGGAGTGGTGGTTTCAGGTCAGGCGAGCATCCAGCAGAATGGGCAGGACCTTGAAGTCATACAGAAGAGCGGGCGGGCGGCCATCGACTGGCGCGGATTCAATATCAGCAGCAACGAGCAGGTGCAGTTTCTCCAACCCTCCGCCAGTTCCTGGACACTGAACCGCGTCGGCAGCAATACGTCGAGCTTTATCGACGGCAAGCTTCTTGCCNNATAAGAACGGCTCGGTCGACGTCAGCGGGCTGATTGCGACGACGGCAGATATCAGCAACACAAATTTCATGGGCGGGCGGATGATCTTCGACCGTGCCGGCAATCCCGATGCCTCGATTATCAACGAAGGCACGATTACAGTCGGCAATGCCGGACTGCTCGGCTTCGTTGCGCCCAATGTCGCCAACAACGGCATCATCATCGCCCCGCTGGGCCGGGTGCAGCTGTCCTCCGGCGATACGGCAACGCTCGACCTCTACGGCGATAACCTGATGGAGGTTGCCGTCAGCGACAAGGTCACATCTCAGCTGGTGCGCAATAGCGGCTCTATCAGCGCCAATGGCGGCAAGATCGCCTTAACGGCAGCGGCA
>PLXM01000015.1 GCA_003153235.1 Rhodospirillales bacterium | reverse complement strand
TCCTGCATCAGCCGCACCTTGTCTGGCCAGCCCTGCAGCTCTTTCAAGCCGTCCAGCAGGTCATCGGCGAAAGCGGTGATCTTGAGGAACCATTGTGTGAGTTTCCTGCGCTCGACGGGCGCGCCCGAGCGCCAGCCCCTGCCGTCAACAACCTGCTCGTTGGCGAGCACGCAATTGTCGACAGGATCCCAGTTGACCATGCTTTCTTTCTGGTAGGCGAGACCGGCCTTGAGGAAATCGAGAAAAAATTTCTGCTCGTGCTTGTAATACTCCGGCAGGCAGGTGGTGACTTCGCGCGACCAGTCGATCGCGAGGCCCATCAGTTTCAAATCTTTTTTCATCGCCTCGATGTTGGCGGCGGTCCACTTGGCGGGATGCGTCTTGTTTTCAATTGCGGCGTTTTCGGCGGGCAGGCCGAAAGCGTCCCAGCCCATCGGATTCAGGACATTATACCCCTGCGCGCGCTTATAGCGGGCAACGATGTCTGCCATCGTATAGTTGCGCATGTGTCCGACATGCAGCTTACCCGAAGGATAAGGAAACATCGCCAGCGCGTAGAATTTCTTTTTCGCTGAATTCTCGCTGACGATGAAGCACTTGCGGTCTTCCCATGTCTTCTGCCAGCGGGCTTCGCATTCCTTGACGTTATAACGATCGTTCATTTTTTATTCCATTCACGTCATACCGGCGAAAGCCGGTATCTTGTCCTTTATTACCAACGGGATCCCCGCCTGCGCGGGGATGACGGCGCATATTTTATATTTTATGTGCCGTCATTTATGCGCCGCGCCCAGTTGTGCCACGCGAATCTCGCGCGCGCGGGTCAGGATGGTGTTTTCAATGCCGGTCGCCATGGTGTCCGGCACTTTATCGTCGCGCCACGCGCCGTTATCCATTTTTTGTTTGAACACGGAAACGCGGACGCCGTCAGCGCGCAGCTGCTTGTCTAATATATAGACGTTCATCTTGAAGCGCTCGCCCGGCGTTTCAGGGTTTTCATACCAGTCGGTGAGGATAACGCCGCCGAAAGGATCAGCCGAGGCGACGGGCATAAAGGAGATGGTGTCGAGCGCCGCGCGCCACAGGAAGCTGTTGACGCCGATACCGCTGCCACCCGCCTTGCCGTCTTTGTCCGCGCCACCGAATAGTTTGGTGCTGAGATCATCCTCCGGTCCCCAGATTGTCTGGCGCTTCTGATCGGTATAGACCGGCTGGTCGGAACCGCGTGGCCTATCCGTCGGATAGCTGGCCTCTTTATCAAGCGGCCCCGAGCAGGCGCCGAGAAAGCCGGTCACGGCGGCAAGAAAAGTCAGGACAAATAAGGAATAAAGCGTGCGGTTCATAAAACCCTCTTTGTTATTATTTATATGTACCTCTGATTAGCACGTCATCCGTAGTTTTTAAAGGTCATATCGCAGGTATGTTTATGGAGAAATATACACATCCTTATGTCAAAGAAACTAAGGACTGTTGCAGTGTCGCAACAGTTTTAAGCTTTTATCACAGAAAACGTGTCTAGCGGTTGACCGTTTGGCAAAACAGCCTTACTTCTTCTAGGAACGGTGTGAAGTGGGCGTTCAAGCTCACACACGCACTTCTATCAAACCCGCCCCACCGTTTCATCGGGGCAAACTGGAGAAAAACAGAATGAAAAAACTCTTACTCGTAAGCACAGCTGTTGCTGGTGTGGCGCTCCTGTCATCACCCGCACACGCGGCTTTGACAATGTCACTCGGCGGCTTCTTCGAAGGCTACGGCGCCTACGCAGACGCTCACGCTCCTGCTGCTGACCACCTTTCACAGTACGGCATCGTCCGTGACAGCGAAGTGTTCTTCAACGGTGAATCAACACTGGACAACGGTCTGACCGTTGGTGCCCACACCCAATTGTACATTGGCGACAACAACAACTGGGATGGTCTTAACGCAGACATGAACGCAAAAGGCCTCCGTCTTGGTTCGTCTTCAAACGCTTACCCTGTTAACGTTTCCGACGTTACAAACGCGAACACACAGGTTGACGAAAGCTACCTCTACGCTTCAGGCGGCTGGGGTCGCGTAAACTTCGGTCAAGAAGATGGCGCGGCTTACCTCCTGCAAGTTGGTGCTCCTTCGGCTGACAGCAACGTTGACGGTATGCGCGTTTACGTTCAAGCTCTGAACCCTGCTTTCTGGGATGTCAACTTCGGTGGTCTCGTTCTTGACTATCAACAAGCTGACTTCCGTCAAACCGACCGTTTGACCTACCTGACACCGAAAGTTAGCGGCTTCCAGGCTGGTCTGTCCTACGCACCGCAACCCGGCCCGTCCTTCATCGGCGGCAGCGCGGCTGGCCTTCCGGCTGACCAAGTTGACGGTTCTTTCAAGAACCCATGGGAAGCAGCTGCACGTTGGGATGGCGAATTCTCAGGCCTCGCTCTGAGCGGTGGTGCTGGTTACTCTAATGCACAAGCTCAGAACTCAACCGGTTCAGGCGTAGGTAACGTAGGTTCCAAAGACCTGACAACCTACAACTTTGGCGGTAACGTTGCGATGAGCGGCTTCAGCCTCGGCGCTGCTTACAAGCACTCCAACAACGGTATCGAAGCCAATGCTGGCAAAAGCTCCGTCACCTCGATCTGGGATGTCGGTGCTGGCTATGACAACGGTCCATACCACGGTGGCGTAAGCTATTTCCACGAAACGCTGGGCGGCGACCTGCTGTCCACGACGGAAGCTAACAACGCAAACGTTCACCGTTATGCGGTCGGTGGTGGTTACACCTTCGGTCCTGGCATGACATTCCGCGGTTCAGTTGACTGGGGCAAGTACAATGCCGCCTCAGGCAGTGCTGACGCGAGTGCACGTTTCGAACAGGTTACTGTTGGTACGGACGTACAGTTCTAATCAACTTACTTGTTTGAATGCGAATAAAGTTCGCATTTGATCTGAATAAAGAGAGGCGCTCCCAAAAGGGGCGCCTCTTTTTTTATCCCCAAGCTTTCACCCCTACTCTTTCACCCCCTGCATTTTTTACCCCGCTATTTTTTAATTGGCATTTTGGCGCGGCGGGTGTTTAATCTACCGCAACGCAACAATTTCAAAACGAGGTAATTTATGCAAAACTCCCAGAATCAGAATGATCCCGTCGTTATCGTCGCCATGGCCCGCACCCCTATGGGCGCCTTTCAGGGCGAGCTGGCAGGGTTCTCCGCCACCGATCTGGGCAAGACAGCCATCGCCGAGTCGCTGAAGCGCTCCGGACTCGCGCCTGCGGATATCGATGACGTCATTATGGGCTGCGTTCTGCCTGCGGGTCTGGGTCAGGCACCGGCACGTCAGGCGGTCATCAAGGCCGGGCTGCCGGACTCGACAGGGGCGACGACTGTAAACAAGGTTTGCGGCTCGGGCATGCGCGCCGTGATGCTGGCGCATGACAGTCTGCTGGCCGGTTCGTCCACCATCATGATTGCGGGCGGCATGGAGAGCATGAGCAACGCGCCTTACCTCCTCGACAAGGCGCGCGGCGGCTACCGTCTTGGCCACGGCAAGGTTTACGACCATATGTTCCTCGACGGCCTCGAAGATGCCTACGACAAGGGTCAGGCCATGGGCGTGTTCGCCGATGATACGGCGCACAAGCTGCAGATCACCCGCGACGAGCAGGACAAGTTCGCGCTCGCCTCGCTGACACGCGCGCAGCGCGCCACCAAGGACGGCGACTTTAAAGCAGAGATCGTCCCTCTTACCATCAAGTCCAAGACCGGCGACACTGTCATAAGTGAAGATGAAAGCCCCAAGCGCGGCAAGCCCGAAAAAATTCCGCAGCTGAAACCTGCCTTCACGCCGGATGGCACGGTGACAGCAGCAACGTCGAGCTCTATTTCAGACGGTGCGGCGGCGCTGGTGCTGATGCGCAAGTCAGAAGCTAAAAAGCGCGGGCTTAAAATCCTCGCCGAAATCAAGGCGCACGCCACGCACTCGCAGAAGCCTGCCGAATTCACCATCGCGCCCATCGGCGCCACCCGCAAGGTGCTCGAGAAGGCCGGCTGGACGACGAAGGATGTCGACCTGTTCGAGATCAACGAGGCCTTTGCCGTAGTGACGCTCGCCGCTATGCGCGAGCTCAACCTGCCGCATGAAAAAGTTAACGTCAACGGCGGCGCCTGCGCCCTCGGCCACCCGATTGGCGCTTCAGGCGCGCGCATCATCGTGACGCTGCTGGCGGCTCTGGAAAAGCGCGGCCTTAAAAAAGGCGTCGCGTCCCTGTGCATCGGCGGCGGCGAGGCGACGGCCGTCGCGCTTGAGCGCGCCGCATAACGATCTCTGGAAAGGGCCGCTTAAAAAGCGCCACTATTTCATTCACAACGCTTAATGAAGCCCATATAATACGCATAGGTATTATATGGGCTTTTCATCAACCACACCCTTTTTACAGGAGCACACCATGAACAAATATTCACTGATGGCCGCCACCGGCCTCGTATCCCTGATGCTGGCTGCGCCGGCTTTCGCACAACTCGCAGGCGGGCCGGCAGCAGCACCAGCCGCAGGAGGAGCACCGGCATCCGGCGCACAAGGCGGCGGTCAGGGTGGTGGTCACACTAACGGACAGCAGTCTGCCGAGCACCAGAAAATGGAAGTCGACCGCAAGGCCGAAGAAGCCATGCGTTTCAACGACCGCAAGCAGGAATTTCTGAAGGACATCGGCGACCGCATTACCGAAGAACAGAGCCGCATTGCCGATATGCAAAAAGTCCAATCTTGCGTCCAGGGCGCTGCTGACGGTCAGGCGATGAAATCCTGCTTTCCCGACTGGCATGGCCATGACGAACATCACGATCATGACCACGAGCACGGCGGCTGGCACCATGAAGGCGGCGGTCAGCAGCAAGGTGGTCAACCGCCAGCAGGTGCTGCACCGGCTGCGGGTCACTAAGAACCTTTTAGAACTGCAGATTTCATAGGCGGAGCAGCCACAAGTGTCCCTCAAAAAACGGCCTAAGACAGGCCATGAAAAAAAGAAATGGGGCCAGCCTTTTTGGGACACTGCGGCAAAGCATTGGCGGCAGCTCGCACTGGCGAGTCTGGCAGCTTTTTCTGTCGGCGCGTTTTACTTCTTTCATGACCTGCCGGATATCGATACCGTCAAGCCGCTTGATACGCGGCCGAGCATTGTTGTGCTGGCGGATGACGGCACGCTGATCGCCCGTTATGGCGGTCTGCAGGGCGACATGCTGACGATGGAGGATGTTCCGGAGTATGTGAAGGCCGCTGTTTTGTCAGTGGAGGACCGGCGTTTCTACAGTCACTTCGGCATTGACCCGCTGGGCATGGCGCGGGCGATGTGGGCCAATGTACGTGCGGGGCGGTGGGTGCAGGGCGGATCGACCATCACCCAGCAGCTGG
>PLXM01000173.1 GCA_003153235.1 Rhodospirillales bacterium | reverse complement strand
CTATCCGGGCGCCAAGATCGGCGTCCTCGGCCCGAACGGCTCGGGTAAATCGACGCTGCTTAAAATCATGGCCGGCGTGGAAAAAGAGTTTCAGGGAGAGGCTTGGTCTGGCGAGAATATCAGTGTCGGCTACCTGCCGCAGGAGCCGCAACTGGACCCGAAGAAGACGGTCCATGAAAATGTGATGGAGGCGCTGTCTGAACTCAAGGGGCTGATCGACCAGTATAACGAGATCAGCAACAAATTTTCCGAGGAAGGCGCGGACTTTGACGCGCTGCTGGCAGAACAGGGTGACTTGCAGACTAAAATCGAAGCGCAGGACGGCTGGAACATCGACCGCACGATTGAAATCGCCATGGATGCACTGCGCTGCCCGCCGGGCGATATGGCGGTAACGCATCTTTCTGGCGGTGAAAAACGCCGCGTTGCGTTGTGCAAGCTGCTGCTCGAAAAACCCGACCTGTTGCTGCTCGACGAGCCGACCAACCACCTGGACGCTGAATCCGTCGCCTGGCTGCAGCGCCACCTGCTGGATTATAAAGGCACGATCGTCATGATCACGCACGACCGTTACTTCCTCGACAACGTCACGGGCTGGATTCTTGAACTCGACCGCGGCTCGGGCATTCCTTACGAGGGCAACTACACCGGCTACCTTGAAAAGAAATCCAAACGTCTCGAACAGGAATCCCGCGAGCAGGAAGCCCGCCAGAAAGTTCTCTCCCGCGAGCTGGACTGGGTGCGACAGTCGCCCAAGGCGCGTCAGGCCAAATCCAAAGCGCGTATCTCTTCCTATAACAACCTGTTTGAAGAGAGCAAGAAGTACGAAAAGACCCGCACCGCGCAGATCGTCATTCCCATGCCGCCGCGCCTTGGCGCCAATGTGGTTGACGGCGAAAACCTGTCCAAAGGCTATGGCGACCGCCTGCTGTTCGACAATCTTAATTTCAACCTGCCCCCGGGCGGTATCGTCGGTGTGATCGGCCCTAACGGCGCAGGTAAAACCACGCTTTTTCGCATGATTACCGGCGAAGAAAAGCCGGATAGCGGTAAGCTCGTCGTCGGTGAAACTGTGAAGTTCGGTTACGTAGACCAGAGCCGCGACAGTCTCGACGGTAACAAGAACGTCTGGGAAGAAATTTCCGGCGGCAACGATATCTTGGCGTTGGGCGAGCGCGAAATGCCATCGCGTGCCTATGTTGGTTCCTTCGGCTTCAAGGGATCTGACCAGCAAAAGAAAGTCGGCACGCTTTCGGGGGGTGAGCGCAACCGCGTGCACCTCGNNCGCCAATCTGCTGCTGCTCGACGAGCCGACCAACGACCTTGATACGGAAACGCTGGCTGCGCTTGAAGATGCGCTTGAGAACTATGCCGGATGCGCTGTTATTATCTCGCACGACCGCTGGTTTCTTGACCGTATCGCGACGCACATGCTGGCCTTTGAAGGCGACAGTCAAGTGGTGTGGTTTGAGGGTAACTATGAAGATTACGAGAAGGACCGCAAACGCCGCCTCGGCATGGAAGCCGATCAGCCGCACCGCCTCAAATACCGCCCATTACGCAAGGCTTCCTGATTAGCGCCCGTGTTTCTTCTGGCGTTTTTTCTGCTTGCTTTTGTTAGGCACGTGCTGTTGTTGCCAGACAACAGGCTTGCTTTGTTTCGGCTTATTGCGGGCAGATGCTTTATTGTTATCGTTTTTGTAGTTGAGTTTCTTGCTGGACTTCTGGTTGAAGCGGGCTGCGATGCCGTTGTCTATCCAGAGCAGGGTCTTGCGAATTTCCGCTGTCTCTTCCGCCGGTAAATTATTTATTTTTTCACGCAGATCCTGGAATTTTTCTCCTTCGTAATACTGTTTGAAGGCCTTGAAATCCTGACGCGGCTTAGAGGCATCGTTAAACGCTGTTGTGAGTGCTTTAGACAGTTCTTCAAGTACTGGTTTCAGGAGTTCTTTCTGCTTTTCATTTTTCTCGGGGCTTTGCGCCATGCTTTCCAGCAGGTTTCTGACCTGGGATGCAGTGCTCGCTGCTGTCTGCACTGAGCTCATGTGGTATACACGCAGATTGCCGTTTTTGGTCAGAAGTTGTCCTTGCGGCTGGGCAACATAACCGGAATGATCCGCGCAGACTTCCGGCACCATCATGAGTATCCATTTGCTCTGGCCATAGGGGGTGTTTGCAGCGCGTTGTAATTCGTTTAATGAATTCTTCAGATCGTGCAGCGGCGTTGGCAGGAGGATAAAATTGCTGAAATGGTTGACGAGATATGTGGGCTTGCTGCCGGCGGGCATGAGCGGGTCAACTTCTTTTGTCAGCGAGACCTTGCCGCCGCCAAAACGTTCGATGATGTGGTCGATATTGACATCATAAAGCCTGCCGTTCGGATCAACGGGGTCGAGGCCTTTTTCCATCCGGTCGATTCCCTGCTGGCAAATGCCAAGCGCGCTAAGCTCTCCGGCATGTTTTTCCGCCAGATAGCGCATGAATTGCGGGCGTACATAATCGCCGAATTGATCGTATATGTGGGCGTTTTGGTCCTGTTTGATCGTGGTATACAAAACCGGCGCTAGACGGAAGCCATTAGGGACCTTCGCAACAATATTTTCGAATTCCTGCAGATCTTCCACAGCACGGTCATAGGAAATTTTGAAGGCCGTTGTAGAGCCTTTGCCTTTCTGGGGCGGAGCAGTTTTTTGTGCGTGTTGGGCGGATTTGGATAGAGACTCAATTCTGGTAGTAAGCTGACCGCGGATTTGGTCGATCATTTGCTGGGTGGTGGGCGGCGTTCCGCCGACGCCGGGCGAGGCTGCTGCCGAGCCTGATAGCTCAGTGATGGTATCTGCAGATACCTTTTTCATCCCTCTTGCCCCTCATCTTACTGCGGCTTGTGGCCGTTTTTCTTGTTTTTTTGTTTTGTAGGCTGTTGTGTTTTCTTGGCGTTTTGACCGGGTGCCGAGGAAGCTTTGTTGTCGTTAGCCGGTCCTAGAAGTACAGCGCCTGTCAGACCGTTGGCTTCTTTCACGCGGACAACCATTTCGTCGCCTGACTTGAAAACAAGACCGTTATGGTCACCGGTCAGGGTTCTTTCGGTCTCATTGAAGGTGTAGTGATCCTTGGGCAGACCGTGCGCGGGGAGCATGCCTTCACAGCCGACTCCACTGAGCCTGACGAACACAGCGCCGCCAATAACGCCTGTAATACGGCCCTTGAATTCTTTCCCGATATTCTTGGAAAGGTATTCGGCTGCAAAGCGGTCTTCTGACGCGCGTTCGGCGCGTGCCGAGAGTATTTCTGTCTCTGTAATATGCTCTGCAATGGCCTGTATGTTAGCCTTTTGCTCGCCATCCAGTGCACCTGCGCCCATGTTGAAAGTTGCAACAAGGCTGCGGTGATTGATCAAATCAGCATAGCGACGAATAGGAGAGGTATGATGGCCGTATCCGGCAAGTGCAAGGCCGAAGTGACCGTCATTCACCGCGTCGTATACAGCTTTTGACTGTGCGCGGGCGATGGCTTTAACGACATCGTTGCCGTTGGGCATTTGTTTGGCCTGTTTCAGTATATCATCAAAATCATGGGGGTCTGTTACCGGTCTTGGAGGCAATTCAAGACCAACAGTGGCAAGATATTCGCGCAGTTTTTTAATTTTGTTTTCCGGCGGGGCGCCGTGGAAGCGGTGAACGGCTTCCGCGTTAGCCTTAACCAGCGCCATGTCGCCGGCGACGTTGGCAAGAATCATGAATTGCGCAATCACATCGTGGCTTGTGGAGTTGTCTTCTTCAGCAACGTTGACGATCTCGCCCTTGTCGTTGACTTCTGTTTTGTATTCGGTGGATTCCAAATTGATCATGCCGCGGCGGTCAGCGGCAGCCTTGAGGATATCGTAAGCCGCATAGAGGGGCTTGACGACAGTATCCATCAGTGGCGCTGTTGTGCCATCGGGTTTTCCGTCTTTTGCCGCCTGCAGTTGGACGTAGGTCAGGCGTGCTGCGGAGCGCATCAGGGCACGGTTGATCTTATAGTCTGTCAGGTTACCATCTTTGTCGACCCACAGATGGTAGGCCATGCAGGCGCGGTCTTCATGCGGCTTCAGTGAGCACAGGCCATTCGACAGTTCTTCAGGGAGCATGGCGACGGCACGGTCGGGGAAATAGGTGGAATTGCCGCGCTGAAAAGCTTCTTTGTCCAGAGCGCTGCCGGGGCGGACGTACCATGAAACATCGGCGATGGCGACGATCAGATGCTTGCCGCCGTCCGGTGTATCTTCCGCGTATATTGCGTCGTCAAAGTCGCGTGAGTCGGCGCCATCGACAGTTACCAGAGGTACGTTGCGGAGATCTTCACGACCCTGCAGATCAGGAACGGTGAGGGACTGCGCTTCTTGCTTGGCGGCCTGCGAGAACACGTCGCTCAGACCCTGTTCATAAATGCTGATGAGAGTGAGTATGCCCGGGCTTGATTTCTGCCCGAGTACGCGGGTGACATTGACCTTCGGAGTACCACCGCCTTTGGAGCCGGAGAGGCGTTCAGCAACAACTACATCGCCTTCTTTTGCGTCAACAGAACCCTGTGAATTTAGAGGGTAACGTGCGTTTCTTTCTTTTTTGCTACAAGGCTGAAGCACTAAAGCGCCGCCCTGATTTGTGAGGATTCCAACAATCTTGTTCGAACTTTCAGGACGCAACATTTTTCATACTCGCGTTATGTTTTCTAATTGCTACATGAGTTATAGCTATTACATTACAATATGTCAATGTATTAATATGAAATTTTATTGCTATAAAAATCAATTTAACGAGCATTATATATTGACATAATAAATTTAAATCGATACATTATGCACAATACTGCGTTTTTAGAAGTGCTGACCCATTGGTAAAAAATGATGATTAAGCTTATAGGCATAGATTTCGACGAGACTTTGGCATCGACGGAAAAATATTTCCGTCAGGCAGAGCAGAAATTTTTTAATCTGGTGGAGCAGGCGGGCGCCTCCGAGGAGCAGCTCGCTGCCATCAAAGAAAACATGTTTGAAATCCAGAAAAGAAATATACCTGTTACAGGCTTCGGCTGTTCTTTGGGGTTGAAGGCCTTCATCGACGCTGCTGCCGAATATGTACCTGAGCTTGTCGATAAGAACCTGATCTCCGGAATCAGTAAAATTGTTGAAGAGGCGCGTTATAGCCAGCCAGAATTTTTCGACGACGTTAAAGCTTTTATGGATCAAGCCAGCTCTTTGGGTATACCCCTTGCGATCATAACCAAAGGCGAGCTGCACCATCAGCGCGACAAGCTTCAGGCTTTGGAAGCTTATCTCGGGAATAAAAACTGGCAGTCTTTTGTTTTGGGTGACAAAACAGAGGAAGAGTATCTGAATGTGATACATGCCGCCGGCGTTAAACCGGAAGAGTTTGTAATGATCGGCGATTCAGTTGTTTCCGACATCAATCCTGTGCTGAATATCGGCGGCAAAGGTATGCATTTATCCCGGTCTGCAGCGGGTGAAGTCAAATGGGCGTTTGAAAAGGCGCAACTGCCAAAAGGCGTAATACAGGTGACAACATTAACAGAAGCCGCGGATGCGCTTAACGCCCTTATACGGGCCGAAAAACCACCTCGCCAGGCGCAGAACCTTAAAAGATAATTCCGAATGATCCCGCAAAAGACAGCAGGCTGCAAATAGATATATGAAGCCATGTCAGGCGGGTGCCAAGGCGGCGGCCTAAGCCATCCCCGCTGGGTTCGTTCAGTCCGTGCAGATGCATCAGCCGGGCAACAATCAATGTAATGCCCAGCGCATGAACCAGCCAGGGATTGAACTGCATAAACTCAAGCATCCACATGAGCAGCAGCGCAAGGGGCAGATATTCGACGATATTATCCCGGGCGCGGACAGCGGCGGTCAGTTCATTGTGGCCAGTCTCACGCATTTTATTGCCTTCAAACTTGCGGCGCAGTTTTGTGACGCGCCACGACAGGATGACCATCATGACGCCGAAAAACCCGGCATAAATGGGTGTGATAAAGACAATATGATCTTTCATGTCTTCGTACCTCCGACAGTGAGCCCATCGACGCGCAGTGTCGGCTGGCCAACGCCGACGGGAACGCTCTGTCCATCCTTGCCGCAGGTGCCGACGCCATTATCAAGCTTCATGTCATTGCCGATCATTTTTACCTTGGTCAGTACATCCGGTCCGTTGCCGATGAGTGTTGCACCTTTAACGGGCGCGCCGACTTTCCCGTCTTCAATGAGATAAGCTTCCGTTGCCGAAAAGACGAATTTGCCGGAGGTGATATCCACTTGCCCGCCGCCGAAGTTAACGGCATAGAGCCCTTTTTTGACGGACTTGATAATTTCATCATTGCTGTGTGATCCGCCCAGCATCATCGTGTTGGTCATGCGCGGCATCGGATGGTCGGCGTAGCTTTCGCGGCGCCCGTTGCCGGTTGATTTTGCACCCATCAGCCGCGCGTTCATGCGGTCCTGCAGATATCCAACCAGAATGCCGTCCTCGATCAGCGTGGTGCGTTGTGAAGGAGTGCCTTCATCATCAATCGTGATGGAGCCGCGGCGGTTGGGGATGGTGCCATCATCCACGACTGTCACACCCTTGGAGGCGACCTGCTTGCCGATCAGTCCCGAGAACGCTGACGTTCCTTTACGGTTGAAGTCGCCTTCAAGCCCGTGACCGATCGCTTCGTGCAGTAGAATGCCGGGCCAGCCGGGTCCGAGGACGACAATCATTTCACCCGCGGGGGCTGCGACAGATGACAGGTTAACGACGGCCTGACGATACGCTTCATCAACGGCTTCCGTCCATGTCTTACCGTCGAACAGATGATCGTAGGTATAACGTCCGCCGAGGCCATTATAGCCTTCTTCCATGCGGCCCTTACCGTCATCCACATAGACGGTGACATTGAGCCGCACAAGCGGGCGGATATCGGCAGCCTTGTGACCGCCGCTGCGCAGAATCTGTACGGCTTTCCATGAGGCGGCCAGTTGCACCGAAACCTGCTTCACACGCGGGTCTTTGGCGCGGGCATATGTATCGATATCCTGCAGAAGCTTAATTTTCTTTTCAAACGGCACGCCGAGCAGGGGGTTGTCGTCTATATAAAGCTGCTGGTTGGTTTGCTGCGGATTGAGATCCATCTTGCCGGAGTAGCCCTGCTGAACGGCGCTGACTGTCTCTGCCGCGCGCTTCATCGCTTTTTCTGACATCTCCGATGAATGTGCGAAGCCGAACGTCTCGCCCGCCACAGAGCGCAGACCGAAGCCGGTGTCTGTATCGTAGGAGGAATTCTTCAGGCGGCCATCGTCCCAGCTGAAAAATTCGGACTGTACGTATTCGAGGAACATCTCGCCATCATCGGCGCCGGTCAGGCTTTTGTTAACAAGCGTCGTGACGTTTGCCGGATCCAGTCCGGTTTTTTCGAAGAAAATTTTGTCAGTTGTATGAATGTGATCTGGCATAGGTTAAGAGTAGCACTTATCTGCAAAAAGGCTATTTTTGATTAGCCCTTGCTATTTATAGAAAATAAATCCAAAGACATTTACCTTTCTAAAGTATCTCCGCCACGTTATCCTTTATGGATTGCGAGGGAAAGGGAACCATGTTGGGAGAAACTCTCAAGGAGAAAAGCTTGTCTCTTGTCGCGGCTGTAACCGACAGGGATTCTGCCGCGGGTGCCGCCAGCCTGAAGAGGGGCGCTGATATCCATTACGAGGATGATTTCCCATTGCGCTGCGCCGTCTACCTCGGATATGAGGATATGGCTGAACTGCTGCTAAAAAACGGCGCAAATGTGCATGTGGGTGGAGAAGAGCTGCTGTTTATGGCCATCAAAGCGCGCGACACGGCGCTGATCAAGGTGCTTCTGACACATGGCGCTGATGCTCAGGCTGTTCTTGATAATAAAAAAGGCAAACTGGATCAGGAAAGCCTCGATATCATCAGCGGGATACAGTCCCGGGATGCCAAGACGGCTTTTGAAAAACATTCCGCAGCGATGAAAGAAAAAATCCGCAAGCCTGTCAGGATCGGTTCAAAGCCGAAATCGCCCTAGTGTCTGAATGCCATTGCCGTTGTAGCTGCAGGTTTTGATGAAGGCTGGGTGGCAGGCTGCTCTATTTTAATGCCGTCACGGTAATATTCATTCTCACATGATCCATCAGCCGCGCGTTTAATAAAAGCGGGTCCGTTTTCGCGGTGCAGGACGCCATTTTTAAAATGCATTTCGACCGTTTTATTGTCTGGCAGATCAATAAAATGCACGCCGTCCTTCATATTGAACCAGAAACCCAGTGCGGTGTCTTTTATCATGTCGATGTTGACCTGACCAACGCGCTCCTGCATTGCCGCTAGCAGCGTTCCGGGTTGTGCCGGACCAAGAAGATGCGCAATCCAGGGCGTAATCTCGATCACCTGTAATCTTTTAAGATCGGCATAACTCGAATTATCGGGCAGAAGGTCTATTCCGGCTGCTTTGTAATTTGCGAGGACTTCCGCCATATAAGGTTTGCCGCCATGCGCCTCTGTAATAATATCCTGCTTCTTCTCCTCAAGGACTGCTGAGGCCGGATCAGCTTGCTGTAACCGATCAATCGCGTGCTCTATAAGAGGATGATCCATAGGCATATAGCGCATCATGGTGTAGAGCAGAATTGTGCCAAAATAATCAACAGCGTCATGCGCCTGCTCGACAGAAGACTTTGCTGCTATCTCCTGACCAAGCTGTGCTAACTCATCAAAGAATACATCGCAATTTTTCTTCAGGACTTCGCCCTCCGGTCCTGCTTCCATCAGGTTGCGGATGCGGCTGTGGTTCAGCATCAGCCAGCTTTCGTAGCTGTTCGCATCGCTGTCCTTTTTATGATTCGAAAAATTTTTATCGAACCAGTCTCTGGCCGATAACGGCGGTACGGGCAATGATTTATCTTCAATGGGTCGTGCGATCGCGCTATTCAGAACGACATTAGTATAATGGTGCAGCATATCGTGATTACCGGCGGTCGCTACCACCTGCAGCGCCCGCAGCATTGGTTCCAATTCATACTTATTGAGATTGATCATTATCAGATTTTCGAAGGTAAGCATGGGTACGGAAACGCTGCTGGTTTTATCACGGTTAAAAACCTGCATAAAACCAAGAGTGAAACTATGCCCGTCATATATCGATGATGCGCCGAACTGTTTATTTTTTTGCATAGTATCTTTGCGGTTCAGCAAAGCCTGCGGACCGAGAACGAGTTCGGACAGGATTGTGTTATTCGTGCGTTCTGCAACGGTATTGAATAACTCCGAAAGGTTATTCTCCTCTGCCAGCTCCGCAAGATCAGCAGATTGATCTTGTACAGCTTTTGCATCAAGTCCTAGCTGTGCTGATAAAGCGTTGAAATAGGGTGAGAGGCGCGCGGCCTCTTCTTTTGCAGCGTCGACATTGCCGCTGCGCAATTCATCCATATAATCCAGAAAACTTTGCACAGCCTCCGGAGATAGATACGTTATAATAGGCGCCTGACCTGCCATTCCTTGTCCTATTTTAGTTACATATAATTATTATACATAATTATTAAAACTTAGTTAATAAACCGATTTCAAGATAGGTTTGCCTGCACCTTTGCTTTAAAATCCATGAGGAATCATTGTTTGAAAGGGTTTAGGGTCATGACACAGCTCGCATCTAATCTTTCCCACCAATCGCAGGACTATCAGGGCAACCAGCAGGCGATCGA
>PLXM01000094.1 GCA_003153235.1 Rhodospirillales bacterium | reverse complement strand
GAATAAATAATCCCTTATGAATTACTTCTTGTCATCATAACCACCCCCCTGTCACACTAAAGGGGATTTTACTAGGGGGCCTTATTGATATCAAAAGAAGCTGTATTGTTATTATTATCAGTTTTGGCCGCCGCTGCGCTTACAAGCCCTGCAGCCTATGCTGATGATGCCAAGCCTGATTTCGCCGCAAACAAACTTCTCGGCGACTGGGCGGGTATGCGGACCGAGCTCTTCGACAAAGGGCTTTCTGTAGATATCTATTACAAGGCTGATGCGTGGCGAAATCTTTCCGGCGGCGTGGAAAAAGGCAACCGCGCACTTGATAATCTTGACGTCAAGCTGACAGTCGACGGCGATAAAGCCTTCAAAATGCCCGGCACAACCTTCTTTGTATACTTCCTCAACAATAACGGCGGCAGACCGAATGATCTTGTTCGCAGTAACGTCGGCGTCGATAACATCGAGGTCCCTGCACGGTCATTCAAACTCTATGAAGCCTGGGGCCAGAAAGAATTCTACGATGGAAAGGTTTCCATTCTCGCCGGCCTGCATGATCTGAACTCTGAATTCTATGTGACCGATAGCAGCGGTCTGTTTCTCAACCCGCACTACGGGATCGGTACTGAAATGTCGGCAACAGGAGATAACGGCCCCTCTATCTTCCCATATACGTCAGCTGCCGTGCGGCTGGCCGTACACCCGACAGATAGCACTTATGCGCAGGCCGCCATTTTTGACGGCGTTCCCGGAGATCCTAATAACCCGCGGGGCACGCACATTGAGTTTAAAGATAAAGAAGGCGCACTGGCCATTGCCGAAGGCGGCATCAAGAGCGACAGTCTTGGACACTTTGCCATGGGCACATGGGAATATACGGCAAAACGCCCGGATCAGCTGACGCCTTCAATTGAGAAAAAGACCGATGGCGTATACTTCCTCGCTGACAGATCCGTCTATAAAAACGGCGGCCATAACGTAAACGCGTTTGCCCGTCTTGGGTTCACAGACGGAAAAGTTTATCAGTTTAAAGACAGCTGGAGTCTTGGCTTTGTATTCAGCGGCTTTATCCCCTCGCGCAAGGATGGACAAATCGGCGTTGCTTTGTCGCGGTCTGACAACTCTTCGGAGTACATAACGGCCAATGCCCCGATAGGGAATAGCGAAACGCAGCTGGAGCTGACCTACAAGGATATGCTTGCTCCATGGCTTAGCCTGCAGCCAGACCTGCAGTATACCATTAACCCCGGAGCCGATACCGCATTAGCCAATGCATGGACACTGGGAATCAGGTTAGGCGTTGATTTCTAGGGCATGAACGGCTCTGTACAAATATAGTACTGAATAGGAGTCTGTTTTCTCATGAACAAAAAGCATCCCACCATCAAAAACATCATCTTTGATCTTGGCGAAGTGCTGCTCCCGCTTGATTTCAAGAGGATGCATGATGCCCTCACCGCACTCGGTGTAGAGGACGCAAAAAATAAACTTGGGGAAGAAAAAATTTCCCGCCTCTTCCGTCAGTTTGAAATTGGGCAGGTTGCGGCAGCCGATATTGCCGCGCATGTCCGTGCACTATCCCCGCGCGCACCGGACGATGGAGCTATTTTCACGGCGATTAACGCGATGCTGCTTGATTTCCCCGCCGAACGCATAGCGCATTTGCACAGCATCAAAGGAAAATACAGGCTCTTCCTTTTCAGCAACACCAACGCGTTGCATCATGACCACTTCCACAGGATTTATGAACGACAGTTCGGCGGCAGCCTGAACAATCATTTTGAAAAGGCCTATTACTCCCACCATCTGGGGCAGCGCAAGCCGGACGTCTCTGCTTTCATGCATGTCATCAAAGATGCCGGCGTGATCCCTGCAGAAACCCTCTTCATTGATGATGTATTGGAAAACACGCAAGGCGCCGCCAAGGCAGGCCTGCAGACCGTCTATTTAACTTCCGGAAAAACCATTCTCGATTTGGGGCTGTAGAAATCCGTTATGCCTAGCTATGCTTTTTCCGGCACCAGAATTGATACATGCTTTTGAACATGTCCGGATTTGCCGCTTCTACCTTATCCCAGTTATCAAGAGCTTGCCTTTTTGATGTGTCGGGAAACATCTGACGGTAGCGTTGCAGCATGGGTTCCTGAACAATCATTTCAAGAAATTCAAGATTAAGTCCGTCCAAAGCGTTTTTAATCTGCGGCAGGGTGAACTGGTGCTTCTGCACATGAAACAGCAAGTCACGATACATGTTCAGCCGGTAATTATCGCCCAGGTAAAAAATCTCATCCTGACCGTTGTTCAGAAAATTTTTACTATCCCTGCGGAATTGCCGCATGCCGGACGGCGTATCCTGATAGCCTTTTTCACGGATGATATTCCGCAGGGCGATAATGGACCTGCGCGCAAGCGCGATGTAAAGGCCGATTTGCATGGAGCCTTCGGCTTTAAAAGCCCCGCCAGAACCTTCCACCCCTCAAGCGGATCATTCATATGGTGCAGGACGCCCATACGACTGATGATATCAAACGCGCGATCCAAAGAGCCTAACTTCAAAATATCGGCATGGCGGAATTCGACGTTTTTAATCCCCAGTTCTTCGGCCTTCGCCTCTGCATAAGCGAGACTGGCACGGCTCAAATCCACAGCCAGAATAGAGGCGTTGGGACAATTCACAGCCCAATCGAGCGGCTGCAGGCCTGTGCCGCTTCCGGCAATCAGGATTTGAACGCCCGCCTGATTTAAGTCGCGACGGCCGGCAGCGTTATTTGCAGCCGGAGGACGCCGTGACAGTTCACGCCAGCGTGGGTACGGGTATTCCTCGTACTGTTCTCTCACTTTGAGAGATACTGCATCCGTGATCTCGGTGAGTGAAGTAACCCTGTCCGCCCTTTTCTGCAAATCAAAACAATCTGTAAGCTGCGCCCTGACGATTTCTTTAATGGGCGACAAAGAAGTGAAACGCGCTATATCTTTTGCGGTTTTCAATTTGTAAAGCGGTTCATAACAGGCATAAATACCCACTTTGACGGGATCCTGCTGCACTGACGGATCGCTTTCCAGCTTACCGCGAAGTTCCTCAATGTATTTATCTTCTTCTACAGTTGAGTTAAAAATGAAATCCGTGTTAAAGCAATACTGAGCCACGGCTTCTATCAATTCGAGATATTGATCCGGCGCCAGCTGTTTCTTTTGGGAATCTGCCTGTTCCAGCAAAAACCGCCGCAGCCACGTCATCAACTGTTCAGCCTCTTCATTGCAGGCAATTATTTTCTTTGCGCCCATAGTGAAAATAGGCCGCAGAAGCGGAGAAAAGTCTGACACATCCCCGAATGAATACTAAGTAAAAACCGTTTCCAGCAAGTTGAAAAAAGGCGGGTATGCCCTCACCAGCGTGTACCACAGTATTTGCGCGTGGGTGCATTCGATGTTGGGCGTTTCGAGGCAGAGGCACAATATTNNGCCATGTCTTTCGCAGCATGGATAAACCGCCTCTTGTATTCGACATTGGAAGGCTGCGCCCGAACAGCCAGTCCATAGTGGCCAATGGACTGCAGTATATCTCCGCCCGCAGCATAAATATCTCCCGCAAGTGCGAGCGCTTCGGCATCTTCTACATTTTGTTCAAGCGCCTGATTGAGTATCTCAAGCGCCCCGACCAGATCTTTTTTGATAAAAGCTTCTCTGGCGCGGGCGCAGATTTCAGTATTCGTGGCGTTGGCGGCAGCGACTGGATTCATATGGTCATTTTACCTTTTGAGTTTTTATATTAAAGATAATAATGAACATCTTTTAAAAAATAATTAACATAGCGTCGCCTCGAGCTTGCAGTTTGATCATATTTTCTGCTTCTCAGCATTCTTCATGCTGCGTGAAGCCATGGCATAGCCCCCATCCGCCCCGTCAATAAAATGTATATGATTACCCTGAATACTGAACACAAGGCAGGTCATGAGCGCCTGCGATGATAAATGTATTCCGTATGTGATCTCGCCTTTTTGCTGCCGTTCGGCAAGAACTCTCTCTAAAGCCTGATGCTGCTCCGGCGTACTGTCAATGACCATCCTAAGCGTCTCATCAAATTTTCTTGTATCACTATTAGCAACCATCTCGGATAAATACTGTTGGCCATCAAAACTTCCAACCTTGCGCCCCGTCTTGAAACTGAGCTGACCTATAGCATTGATGACAACAACTTTCAGAAAACGTGCAATCCTTGCAACAGGATTATTCCTGCTGCGTAATTTTACATCCTGACCAAGCGTAACGGGCGAAAAACTTATGTGCATGCCCGGCACATGCGTGGGGCAGGACTTCGCATACTCCGGATAAATTTCCTCTATGCTTTTAATGACGTCAGAATAAATACTGCGGGCCTGTCCTGCATGATCTTTCGGCACCTGCACCAGCAGGCTGATAATCGAGCCATTACGGCTCTGGATCGGCTGCCAGCGGCATTCCAGCCCGGTTAGGTCCGGGTCTTCTTGCCCGGAGGATTCTTCAAAGAACAGAACCGGACCGCCGCCCTTCCTGAGCCATGTTTCGGCCAAGGTGATGGCGGTTCCCTGAAACATCGCCTCCGACATATGCTGTGAAAGATTAAATTTGGCAACGCCCAGCGATGCGCCATGATCATATAATTCTTTAAGAGATATGCATCCGACCCTTAACGTCATGCCAAATGTCGAACGCACCTTGACACGCACAGCACTGAGCGCCGCCTGAACTTTTTCGAGTAATTCTGCCGGAATTAATAAAGTTGCGCCATCACCGCCGAAAACGTACGGAATGGAAATATCCTGCGCCACGTTGATAACAGCCATGATGGTGGCCGCGCCGACAAGGTTCACATCCTTATATCGCCCCTCGGCAATGGCCTGCGTTGAACCCTGGATGTCCGTCATGACGATATACCAATCGGCAGGCACGGCTGTGTAGTGATCAGGATTTGTCAGGTCAGAAAATTTGTTGAACCCTTGAATATCTTTGTAGAAGCTGCGGTTCATTGATAGCCGTATTTAGCACTATCTTCCGGATCGTCTCCCGATCCCTTCGCCGACTTGAACTTGGCATTCTTTTGCGCTTCGCTGTAGGCCTGCGCAAGATCAGCTGCCGTGATAGTCATCAGATCGTCCCGCGACGGGGCCTGTTCCTTCATGACACGCAGGGCCATGTACTTGACAGTGTCTTCGAATAGATTGCGCACGAAACGGGCATTGGGGAAGTCCTTGTCGAAAAGCGCCGGGGCCTCCGCCATCATCTTTGACAACGAAGCCGTCGCATCATCGGAAACCCTATACTGCTGATCACCAATATAGCTTAGGTATATTTTATAAAGCTCGTTCTGCGTGTAGTCATCGAACAGGATAATTTCACTGAAGCGGGATTTAAAACCGGGATTGCTCTCCAGAAACTTGGCCATTTTATCGGTATATCCGGCGGCAATAATCGTGATGTTATTCCTGTTATCTTCCATGAATTTCAGTATCGTCGTGACGGCCTGCTCACCGTATGCATCTCCGCCGCCCGACTGCGAGGATAACAAACCATAGGCTTCATCGATGAAAAGAACGCCGCCCATGGCCGCCTGCAGCGCAGCCTGAACTTTCTGCGGCGTTTCGCCAACATACTGGCCGATCATGTCCGGAATGGACACTTCGATAACATGGCCGCTTTGCAAATGCCCTATTTTCTTGAAGATGCCGCCGACAATACGGGCAACAGTCGTTTTGCCCGTGCCGGGATTTCCCGTGAAAATAAAATGCGCCGACGGGGTAGAGGCCGGCAGGCCTGATTTTTTTCTTGCAGCTTCAAATTGCATCAGGCTGGTCTGTTCGGTGATTTCGTCTTTGACATTTTTCAGGCCAATCAGGTCATTCAACTCCTGAAAAGGATCGATGGAAGGAGAAGGATCGATACGCCGGAAAGCCGAGGCTCCTTTTTGACCAGTACTGGCACTGCTATCCTGTGCAGGATCCTGGCTATCATCCGCCGCCGGTGCATCAGAAGAAGAAGGCGGAGGCGCAAATCTTTTGTTGCCTGAGAAAGCCATCCAGGCCAGAGCAATATCGCGGTCTTTCACAAACAAGTCGCTGCCGTTCAGCAGCTGGTTGCCAAGGTTCATACCCACGGAAGGCATGCTATTGTAGGCATCGGTCAGCATATTGGCGGCAAGATTTTCGTTTCTGCCATTGCCCCGCTTGATCAATTTTTCAGTGACCGCCCTCAACGCATCCATGTCGCCCGATAAGGCTCTTTTCCTGACGATATCATCCATGATTTTGCCACCCTGAATACGGCTCGACGTTACGGGCCAGCATAACATTCCTACAAAGGTAGAAGCCATACTTTTTGGTTAGTATCTGCGCCGCAGGTTTTTGCAGCTTAAAAGAAGATTAGCGCAGGCAGGAAGCCGCGAGGCAGCCTTGCGTAGCGAAGCCGGGCTGGAGATTGCCCTGCCCGCTATTGTTCGAGCCTGAAACGCCAAAGGTAAATGATGTACCGCTGCCATCAGAACTGCCGAAGTGCATCGTGTTGAAATGGCCGGTGCCGCTGTCCTTATCGCCGCTCAGCGCATCATCAGGATCAGTAAAATTCGAACTGCCGTTGGAGCCTGCATAGGTGCTGTCATGCTCGACCGTGAGCGCCATCGCGGGCTGAACCCTGACGAAGCCAACCGCCAGCACAGCTGCGATAACGAGGAATGATGATTTCATAGCGAGTCTCCTGTTCAAAATAAATACAGCACCAGTATACGCCTTATCTTGCCGTATGCAAATCAGTCCCCTATAAGCCTTTGGAGCAACGTGATCTCGAAAGCGCGTTGTGTGAACCATATCAAGGCGATGGCGATGATCAGGCCAGAAATAATCCGGAAAATATAGCGGCGATAAATCAGGCTGCGCCGCATCCAGTAGATGAATGGCAGGACGCTCATGACAATCGACACCTGCCCCATTTCAACGCCGAGATTGAAAGCGATCAGGGCAACCCAACGCGCGTTGTCGGGCAATCCCAGCTCCTTCAACGCACCANNGAACCCCATGCCGTGAATAAGCCCGAAGCAAAAGGTGAGCAGCCACAATCTTTTATGCAGGACGGGTCGCAGGTTGTTGGCCGCAGCAATGGCAATCGACAGAGCAATGGTCGATTCAACAAAACGTGACGGCAGTGAAATGACATCGAAAATAAACAGGCTCAATGTGATCGAATGCGCGATTGTAAAGGCAGTGACGATCTTCAGCACCTGAATGAAAGTGCCTGTAAACCCGTCTTCACGCGGCTGCCATGTATGGTCATCTTTCTTGAGGACAAAGGCCGCGGAAAGCAATAGCGATGTCAGGAACAGGATATGGTCATAGCCAAGCCAGATATGCCAGATACCTTCATGCAGGTAATCCTTGAACTGCTGCCATTTATCGACGGCCATCCCAACCTGAAAGATAAAATAGGGCTTTTGCGCCGAAATATCCGCTGAATAGGAGTTATCCCCTGCAGTGATCGCGGCAAGGCAGCCATATTGCGGATCGATGACAAGGTACGGGCTGTAATCAACCGTCAGCTTGGTAATTGTCTCCGCACATTCTCCAGTAAAGACAAGATCAGGTACCCTGCCGTTCAGCGTGTCCGCCGGCACAGGATCGATCGGGCGCAGCGTGCAACGATTACTAGCAACGGAAACATGCAGATGGTCAAGCGCAAAATTTTTGAGAAATTGCCTATCATTTTTCTGACTGTCGTCCAGTCCGGCGGTTTTGCCAAGATCATAAAGCGCAATATCCCACTCGCCACGGATTTCTTTGCCATTGACCTGCATGCGCAGGTAACTGTCGGCGATTTTATGCGCTTTAGCCGTTGCCGGATGCAGCAGAAAAACCAAACCGAGAATTATATATACGATTTTCATTTTACCAGCTGCGCATCAACGAGCTTGTAGAACGTGCTGTTCTCCGGATCCACATTCACAAGCCGCAGGCGGCCCTTCAGCGTGATCGGATCATAGGAAAATTTCACCGGCGCCTTGTCAGCATGCACCTCAATCACCAGAGACGGGCTCACATGGTAGTGAAACGGGCAGCTGACCGGAAACGGCCCGAAAAGGAACAGCTTCTGTTTTTCTGTTTCGTCCAGCGGGAACATGAAGCCTTTGACAGTCACTTCCTGCCCGTCCAGCTTGCGGACAGCCTCCGAAAACTTGGGCTTGAAGAACTGGTAGTCGTAGCCGTCTTTGGTTTTGCCTTCGACGTTAATTTCTTTTGTTTTGCTGAACACTTTCCAGTCAGTCCCGCCAGACGGAACATCGACATAGTCCTTGATATAGTCCGAGAGTGTCCGCGTGGGCGCGTCGGAAGGCTGCGCGTTCAGGTCAACGGTACCGCTCGCTGTTGTCGTTGTCGTATAGTTTTTTTCCTTACTGATCGCATAGGCATCGGCTGGCCAGATCATCAGCGTCAGCGCCAATATGATACCAAACCTCACGCGCGGCCTCGTGCCAGCAGAGCCGCAATATCAGTCCTGCCTGCTGAAATCGCGGGAACCAGTCCGGCAACAAGCCCTGCGCTAAGGCCGATCAGCAGAAAAGCAACATCCATCTGTTGCGGCACAAGGAATACTGAAGGCAGTACGACACCGCTGAGGCTGCCAACGAAGGTGGCGATAGAAAATGCCAGCGCATGCCCCGCAATAATACCCGTCAGCGCCCCTGCCCCGCTCAGGATCAGCCCTTCGGCCATGACAGTGCCGGACAGCATCTGCGGCGAGGCGCCAAGCACGCGCAGGACGCCGAGATCATAGCGCCGTGCCGTCAGGCTTGAGGCCAAGGTTGAGAGCAGCATCAGCGCCGAGAGCACGACAAAGCCTAAGCCCAGAACAGTCAGCACATCGCGCCCGACACCAAGGCTCTCCGCCAGCCGCGTCATTTCATAAGCAGGGCTAGCTGCTAAAAGGTTTGACGAACTGTTGATCGAACGCGGCAGGTTCATGATAGCGATGGGATTTTTCACTTTGATCAGCAGCGCCGTTACCTGATGGCCGATTTTATATTCTTCGGCGGCATCCGGATCACCGAGATCTGGATGCTTGTGCAGATCCTGAACACTATTCACGGAGGTCAGGATCAGCCGGTCGAGCACTGTGCCGGTCGGTTTCAAAACACCGGTTATTTTATAGAGGTGAAAATGATGCACATCATCGCTATCGATGGACAGACCATGGACGGCGGGGAATTGTTCGCCAACTTTAATACCAGTCAACGCGCCCGCCACAGCGTCAAAAGGCTTTTGCCAGACATGGCCCTTGGCAAACCCGGCCTGATACAGCGCCAGATAATCCGGCGTCGTCCCGACGATGCGCCAGCCTTTATGACTGTCACCGAGAGCCAGCGGAATGGTCTGTTTGATCTGCGGATTATGCGATATCTTGTCAGCATCCGCCGCTTCGATATTCCCATTCGGCACATCGGCATGATAGACGG
>PLXM01000056.1:8883-9034 GCA_003153235.1 Rhodospirillales bacterium | reverse complement strand
ACAGCTGTAATTTCGGGCGTGGCGCGCATGGCGGCGATGATGTCGCTCAGATGTTTGGAGTCGCGCACATAAACGTCAATCATCATGTCCCAGAAATCGAGCGAGCGGTTGGTGATCTTGAGGTTGGTGATGTTGCCGCCGTTCTTGCCGA
>PLXM01000056.1:0-8770 GCA_003153235.1 Rhodospirillales bacterium | reverse complement strand
CCGGGGATCAGCCCCTTGATCGGCATCGGCGAGGACTTGCCCTTCTGGTGGGTTTTCTTCTCGGCCGTATCGACGATGCTCTGTAGTGTTTGCTGCGGCGGCGCGGGGCGGTGCTCCGGATGCAGGGTGTAGAAAACATCACGGCTGCTGATATGACCGGAGCCTATGCCGACCAGCAGCTCCTCGACGTTGTTGGTCTTGAACTGGTGGCAGAAATCGGTATTGAAATGCTTTTCGTTATAGTCGTAGCCTTCCTGTTTCAGCACCTTTTGCAGCATGGCCTTGCCGAGGTTCAGGTATTCTTCCTGCTGCTGCTGGCGTACGTAACGGCGGATGCGCGCCTTGGCTTTGCCTGTGACAACAAACCTCTCCCAGTTGGGCGACGGTGTCTGGCTTTTCGAAGTCGTGATCTCGACTTGATCACCATTCACCAGCTGCGTGTTGAGCGGAATGATACGGCCATTTACCTTCGCGCCGACCGTCTGGTCGCCGAGAGTCGAGTGCACAGCATAGGCAAAATCAATCGGCGTCGCACCGCGCGGCAGCGCAATCAGGTCGCCGTTCGGCGTGAAGCAGAACACCTGATCCTGATAGAGTTCCAGCTTTGTATTCTCTAGAAACTCCTCCGGCTTGCCGGTGTGCTCGACAATGTCCATGAGCTCGCGCAGCCAGCGGTATTGCCGCCTGTCCGTCATCTTGCCGCTTTCACCCTGCTTGTAAGACCAGTGCGCAGCAACACCAAGTTCGGCTTCTTCATTCATTTCCGGCGTGCGGATCTGCACTTCGATGCGGTGATTTTCAGGCCCGATAACGGTGGTGTGGAGAGAGCGGTAGCCGTTAGGCTTCGGCAACGAGATGTAATCTTTGAAGCGTCCCGGCACCGTCGGGTAAAGCCCGTGAATAATGCCCAACGCGTGATAGCATTCCTGAATGCCTGACACCACGATGCGGAAAGCCATGATGTCGGAGAGCTGCTCGAAGGAAATATTCTTGCGCTGCATTTTCTTCCAGATGGAATAGCGTGTTTTCTCACGGCCCTGAATATCCGCCTCGATACCCGCTTCGCTGATTTTTTTCTTGAGCTCGCCGATGATGCGCTCGACGACAGCCTCACCGCCTTCGGCACGCAGGAAATTCAGGCGCGTCAGGATACTTTCGCGCGCCTCAGGATTTAGTTCGCCGAAAGAAAGATCCTCCAGCTCCTCCTTAATACGGTGGATGCCGATACGCTCGGCCAGCGGCGCGTAAATCTCGATCGTTTCCAGCGCGATGCGTTTTCTCTTCTCCGGCTTCTGGATGTATTGCAGCGTGCGCATGTTGTGCAGGCGGTCTGCCAGTTTCACCAGCAGCACGCGGATATCCTCCGACATGGCAAGGACGAGCTTCCTGAAGTTCTCCGCCTGCTTTTCCTGCGCACTCTGAAACTCGATCCGCGACAGTTTCGTGACGCCGTCAACCAGCCGCGCCACCTCGTCGCCAAACAAACTCCTGATATCCTCCAGCGTGGCGAGGGTATCCTCGACCGTATCGTGCAGCAGTGCCGTGCATATCGCCGCCGTATCCATCTTCATTTCGGTCATGATGCCGGCCACTTCGAGCGGATGCGAGAAGTACAGGTCTCCCGAGGCACGTTTCTGCGAGCCGTGCATCTTCATAGCATAGATATAAGCGCGGTTGACCAGATCCTCGTCCATATCCGGATCATAGGCCTTGATGCGCTCTATCAGCTCGTACTGCCGGATCATATTTTATTTCTTCCCGGACTGATCCTTGAAGTAACGCATAAAGTCAGTGTCAGGCGAAAGCACAAGGGTTGTGTCGTCACCGGGCAGGCTGTCGCGGTAGGCCTGCATTGTGCGGTAGAAGGCGTAGAATTCAGGGTCCTTGTTGTAGGCGGTTGCGTAGATCTTGCTCGCCTCGGCATCGCCCTCGCCTCGGCTGATCTGCGCCTGCTTCTCGGCTTCCGCCAGAAGGACAGTGCGCTCTTTATCAGCTTCTGAGCGGATTTTCTGTGCCTGCTCTTGCCCCTCGCCGCGGAATTGAGCCGCCTGTCTTTGACGCTCGGTGCGCATCCGCGCATAAATCGCCTCGCTCGTCTGCTTGGGCAAATCGGCGCGTCCGATACGGATATCGACGATATCGATGCCATAGCCCGTGACAGCGGCATTGACCTGCTGCTTCAGATCAGCCATCAGCTGATCCCGCTTGCCGGACAGTACATCCGCGAGCGTCGCATTGCCGAGCACGCTGCGCAGCGTCGAATTGATGATGTTGTTAAGGCGCGTGTTAGCCTGCTCTTCGCTATTGAGGGACTTGTAGAATTGCAGCATGTCCTTGATCTTGTAACGCGCGAAAGTGTCTACGACCAAACGCTTCTGGTCGGCAAGGATGACCTCCTCTGGAGGCGGATCAACATCGAGCACGCGCTTGTCAAATACCAGCACGTCCTGCATGAAAGGGATCTTAAACTTCAGACCGGGTGTTATGTATTGCTCGACCGGATTACCGAACTGCAGCACCAGCGTCTGCTCCGTCTCGGGAACGATGAAGGCCGCTTGTGCGAGCAGGATCGAGATGACAACCGCAATAGCCAGAAGGATAGAATTATTTTTCGACATTTGAAAACTCCTGAAATCTATTGCTGTGCGGCGGGCGCGGGTGTGGCTGCGGAAGCTGCAGGCGCGGAATCTCCCCGCTGAAGCCTGTCAAGCGACATATAGGGCAGGACATTACTGCCCGTCTTGCTGTCGCTCACAACAACTTTCTTGCTGTTGTGCATGATCTTTTCCATGGTCTCTATATAGATGCGTTTCGCCGTGACGTCTTTTGCCTGCGCATAAGCTTCATAAACCGAAGTGAACCGGGCGGCCTCACCCGTTGCCTTGCTGAGCACGGCCTGTTTATACGCTTCCGCATCCTGTAACAGTTTCTGCGCCTCGCCGCGCGCGCGCGGCACGATGTCATTGCGGTAGGTTTCGGCTTCGTTTTGCGTACGCACCATATCGGCGCGGGCGCGCTGCACGTCGTCAAAAGCATCAACCACCGGCGCCGGCGGGTCAACACTCAGCAGCTGAACGCTGTTGATGACGATACCCGACTGATATTGGTCCAGTATTTTCTGCATCAACTCTTTGGTGCTCGCCTCGATGTCGGCGCGGCCCTCGGTCAAGGCCTTCTGGATCTCCGAGCGCCCGATGATCTCGCGCATCGCGCTTTCGGCAACGCGCTTGACGGTTGTCTCCGGATCGCGGATACGGAAGAGATAATTCTTCGCATCGCCAATCTTCCACATAACGACAAAATCGATATCAACGATATTTTCATCGCCGGTCAGCATCGTGCTTTCGGAAGCGACATCACTTTTCGCGGAACTGTCGTCAGATCCCCGAGAGCCTGGCTGATCGGTGAAGCCGATCTGGACGCGGCGGTCGAAAGCGACATTCACCGGTATCACCGTCTGAACAGGCCACGGAATATGGTAGCCAAGACCGGACTCGGCACGCGTACTCGTCCATTTCCCGAAGGTCAGGAGAACAACGTTCTCTCCTGGAGAGACTCTGTAAAATCCAGTTCCGAGCCACAGCGCGAGGACTAGCAGGAATAAAAGGCCGATGCCCTTTTTCTCTTCGCCATGGGAAGGCTTGCCGCCAAAAATACTGCCTATCTTGTTCTGTGCGTGGCGCAGAACTTCATCAAGATCAGGCACTTCGTTCGCCCCACCCGGACGCTGCTGATCCCATGGACCCTTGGGCTTATCACCCGTGCCGGGATCTCTTGAACCCCAAGGACCTTTGCCGTTGCCGCCTTTATTTTCGTCGTCGTCCCATACCATAGATATACCCTTGTTATGTCATTACTAAACAGATATAAGTGACATCTTAGTACACACACACAGATAAAGAAAACGTAAAAAAATGCGTTCTTTAACGGCAGAAACAGTTCTTGAAAACCTCAAATCCGTGCCCGGTCTAACGGCGGACATGGTCTCGGGCATTGCCATCGACTCAGGTAAGGTCGTTTTCTCCATAACAGTTGATCCAGCGAAGGCAAAACAGATGGAGCCGGTACGCCGCGCAGCCGAAGAAGCTGTTAAAAATATTTCCGGCGTTAGCTCGGCACTAGCTGTGCTGACAGCGGAAAAAAATGCGCCGCCCTCTTCGCCTCCACCCCAGCAAAAGCAACCGCTGCACAAGATTTCCTCACGCCCCGTCGCTCCGCAGGTGAAACATATCATCGCCGTCGCTTCAGGTAAGGGCGGCGTCGGCAAATCGACCGTCGCGGCAAACCTCGCACAGGCTTTTGTCGCCATGGGCAAGAAAACCGGATTGATGGATGCCGATATTTACGGCGCCTCGCAGCCGCGCATGATGGGCATCCGCCTGCAGCCGGAAACCAACGATGACGACATGATCATAGCGCCGACAGCGCACGGCCTCAAAATCATGTCGATGGGCTTTTTTGTTGAGGAGACTGCACCTGTCATCTGGCGCGGGCCGATGGTACACAGCGCCATCCAGCAACTGCTACGTGATGTCGACTGGGGCGATCTCGACATTCTGGTGATCGACCTGCCGCCCGGCACGGGTGACGCGCAACTGAGTCTTGCGCAGAACGTGCCGCTTTCCGGTGCGGTGATTGTCTCGACCCCACAGGATATCGCCCTCAGCGAAGCCAAAAAAGGTTTGTTGATGTTCAGGAAGGTCAATGTGCCCGTGCTCGGCATCATTGAGAACATGAGTTATCACATCTGCTCGTCCTGCGGTCATCGCGAGAATATTTTTAACCACGGCGGCGCGCGTATCGCCGCCGAAAAAATGGGCGTGCCGTTTCTGGGAGAAATACCGCTGCATATCGATGTCCGCGAGGCCTCGGATGCGGGAACACCCCTTGTCGCTTCACAGAAAAATCATGTGATCAGCGAATCTTTCAAAAATATTGCTGCACGCATCTGGACAACCTTGCCCGCCGAAAAAACCACACCGCGTCCGCCGCAAGCTGGCAGGTCAAGCGCCGCTTAATAAACTGAAATCGTTGTATTTATCTAAGTACCATCTCAAAAGTTTTTCAATAAAAATAAGCCAAAAAAACCGCGGCGGGAAAGCCCTACCGCCCCGTCAATCTCGCGCCGTAGAGGCTGCGGAATGATTGACGGGTGGTAGTGGTAGTTCTATTCACAATGCGCAATAACCTGTGCCACATGCTTTGCATGTAAAACATGCNNGGAGAGATGGTTAGAAGGCTTCCTATTCCTTCTGTCTCCCTCTGACCGCAACAACAATTCGCGAGCACAGCTAACTCTATCAGAGAAAGTGATAAATTGTCAATAAAAAATTGTTATAAACGCAATTAATATTTTATGTAACTGAAAAATAAGGATATTATATAATGGGCTGTCCGCATAAAAGTGGGGCTGAAATTCTTGAATGCCCATTCCAAAATCTTTTCAGCAAAAACGAGCCTAAAAACCGTGAGCGGTTATTTTTTCTTGATATCACAGAGAAAGTTTTAAGACGGACACTAAACACTTTATTTTTTCATAGCTCCATTGACTTTCTATATTAAAAACATAGTATGACGTCCCCAATATCCATTATTCAGAAGGAAATATAAACCATGACAAACCAATTCGACAACCTGACAGCGACAGAAATTGCTGAAACAATCTACTGGGACGTAGAAGGCACGAATGTTCCCGCTGCTCTCAAAGCCGTCGATGCTCTCGATGCAGGAAAACGCACAGACGTCGTCAACAATCTTGAAAAACTTCTCGTCGAAGAATTACGCCTGACATCAGGAGATTTCAAGATGTTCGGCCCCCTGCTTGACGGCCTCGACAGCCTGACTTCCATCTTCGGCGACGCGCTCAGCAAAGAAGAAAAAGAAGAAATGGCAAAAGAAGACGCCGCAGATCTCGACAGCATGCACGGTGCCTGCAAGATCGTCGGCTATGTTGCGGAAGTGAAAGGCGACACAGCTCATCCGGTCATCAAGGAAGTTGTCAAGACGCTCGCCACATTGCCAGATGCTGATTACAACTCGCTAATGAAGCTGACCAAGGCAGTCGTAAAAGCCTACGACACGGCTGTAGCAGCTCCTCAAGCAAAGGAAACTCCCAAAGCGCCGAACCCTTTCAAGAAACCGAAAAAGGGCGGTTACAAAATCTAAATATTCGAGCTAAGAAAAAGAGCCCCATGCTGAATGGGGGGGTATAGTGAGAGGGCGGCCAGTTCCGTTTTCTGACCACACCTAAAGACAAAAACAGCCCTTACTTGCACTGGTAGGGGCTGTTTTTTTAATCAAGGAATACTTTGGGAGGCGTCTCCTATTTGTTCTATTTGGTGTAAGGAGCCAACGCCTGATGTGCAAAAAAGTTCCATTCTGGCATCCCAAGAGATGGGGACAATAATCATCGCGTTAAAGATTCCTATAAATCAGCAGTTCTCCGAAGCTTTGATGCCGCATCTGCACTCAGAAGACTTGAAGCTGCATCAGCCTGTTGCTGCTTCAAGGTTACAGCTTTGACCCTGCGGGATTCCTTCAGGGCTTTGGCGCATTGTTCAAAATTTTCTTTCTTTGTACAATCCGCACCACCATCAACACTATAACCGCCCTGCATATGGTGCAGAAGTTCATGGTGGTTGTCCATATGCAACAATAGTTCCTTCTGAGCATCGCTCAAATTATGTGCGTCAAAGTCTTCCACGATGAGTAATTCAGAAGCGGAAAGGTCTTCTGATGCTTTGAGCATGCATGCTGCATCTTTAATGGATGACTCAAGTTGCCCCCTTGCGAATGCAAGCATTGTTTCTGCCATTGCAAGAACATTGACAGCCTTGACAGACGCCTTGGCAAGAACCTTGACTGCCTCAACTTCCGCAGTTTCAAGAACAGCAACAGCCGTTTCTTCTGCTTTTCTTAGCTCTGAAAAAGCCAGCATTTCTGCTGCTCTGATTGTCCTGACCGCAGCCTCGGTATTGGCTGTTGCAAGGGCTTTATTAACCGCACCAGATATAGACATTGCGGAAGCAGCCTCTTTTCCTGACAGCCCAAGAACCTCCAAGGCAGTAGTTGCCGATAGCTCTAGAACATTCTTCGCTAAATCTTCAGCAAGTTCCAAGGTATCTTTTCTGTTTTCCATGATACAATCTCCTAGACTGTTATGTCGTATTAAGAAACTTTCCTCAAAGCCCGCCTAAAAATAAAAATGGGTGATACATGTGAAAGCCAAACCTCAAGTAGAATCATAGTAAAAATAAATCTCTATACCTTAGTATACTCCGAATATTCTAATATTGGGGCTTGGGCTCATTACATCCACTATATCGTGAGGTATTGCTGCATATTGATAATACAGACATCTTGAGTTCATCCTTAGTATCTCAAGAATTTTACATGCCAAGTTAACCCAGTATTCATTGCGTTAACAGAAGCTTGCCGTTCCTCCATTGTATATCTCCAGATATTGAATTTAATTGAGACGAACTTGTGATAATGTTTAGCAAATGAAATTGCAGATATTTTTTGGAACACTTTTCTGTTTCAGCCGTTAGTCCATTGACCGCAACTTTTTTTAGGAGACCTTACCCCCCCATGCTGAATGGGGCTCTTTTTTTATTTTGGTTTTTCCGAGGGAGGTTTACGTGGGTTTGTTCTCTTGCCGGCTTTTCTTGAGCTGCTTCATGGCGAATTTATCGATTGTTGACGGGTGAACCAGCGCCACCATTGCGAGGGCGACGTTTTCAAACTGTTCTTTTAATTCTGTCAGCTTCATTTCTAGCTTCCTCTTTAAATAGCACATTCCACAACAAAACTACAATATGTATAAGTAATATGTCAATATAATTCATTATAATTTTATTGCTTTAACAGGGTTGATGCCCTGCAAATGAAGGATCTTCGGCTATTACACCTTCCATCCTCCATAAAAATTGGTATTCTGCGTCCTTCATTTTATAGAAAACTTTGTAGGAGTTCTCCATGACCGAGCATAAAACGCACCCCGCTTATCCGGACGTATTCCCCGTTCCCGCCAACATCGCCAAGAACGCGATCATCACGGCGGAGAAATACGATGCGATGTATAAAGAGTCCATCGAAAACCCGGAGAAGTTCTGGGCGGAGCATGGCAAGCGCCTGCACTGGTCGCAGCCCTACACGCAGGTCAAGGACGTCAACTACAACGAGAATGCCCGCATCCGCTGGTTTTACGACGGCAAGCTGAACGCCTGCTACAACTGCGTCGACCGCCACCTGCCTGCCCGCGCCAACCAGACAGCACTAATCCGCGAAGGCGACGAGCCGAACGACAGCTCCAAAATCACTTACGCGCAGCTGAAGGATGAAGTCTGCCGCCTCGCCAACGGCCTGAAAGCCCGCGGCGTCAAGAAAGGCGACCGCGTCACCATTTACATGCCGATGGTACCGGAAGCGGTTTACGCGATGCTCGCCTGCGCCCGTATCGGCGCGGTGCACTCGGTCGTGTTCGGCGGCTTCTCGCCCTCCTCGCTAAAGGACCGCATCCTTGATTGCAATTCCACCGTCGTCATCACCGCCGATGAAGGCTTCCGCAGCGGCAAGAAAATTCCATTAAAAGCCAATACCGATGAAGCGCTGAAAGACTGCCCTAAGGTCAACACCGTCGTTATCCTGAAGCGCACCGGCGGCATCGTGTTCTGGAACGATGAGCGCGACGTCTGGTACCACGATCTCTGCTCCAAGCAATCCACAGACTGCCCGCCGGAAGAAATGAACGCGGAAGATCCGCTGTTCA
>PLXM01000074.1:6717-6879 GCA_003153235.1 Rhodospirillales bacterium | reverse complement strand
AATGGCTGCTGATCATGGCGGCGGGTGAACCCGAAACGCCGATCACGGCGGAGATGCTGCCGCCAGACCTCAAGCAGAAAGCCACGGCAATGGTGCACGGTCAGGGCGTCGTCGAGTTGATGTCGAAGCCGCTGCGTGAAGCCCGCGAGATTTTCGAGCGCG
>PLXM01000074.1:0-6654 GCA_003153235.1 Rhodospirillales bacterium | reverse complement strand
ATATCGAAGACCGCGGCTTCCAGTTTGCAGACGGCGTTTATGAAGTTATTTCCCTGATTAATGGACATTTTGCCGACGAGGTCGGTCATCTTGACCGGCTGGAACGCTCGCTGAAAGAGCTGCGCATCCGGATGCCGCTGCCGCGCCAGTCCCTGCGCTTCATCATGCGCGAATTTGTGCGCCGCAACCGGATGAAGAATGCTTATCTTTATATCCAGATCACCCGCGGACAGGCACCGCGCGATTTCAAGTTCCCGACAGGCGATATAAAACCGACGCTGGTGATCACATNNATATCCGCTGGAAACGCCGCGATATAAAAACAACCGCGCTGATCCCGCAGGTGCTGGCAAAACAGGCCGCCGTGGACAAGGGCGCTTACGAAGCATGGATGGTGGATGACGAAGGGTTTGTCACCGAAGGCTCTTCCACCAATGCGTGGATTGTCGACAAAAGCGGCGTGCTTATCACGCGCCCGACCGACAACCATGCGATTTTGAAAGGCGTGACACGCAATTCCATTCAGGCGTTGTGTAGGAAAGAAGGCATCAAACTGGTCGAACGCCCGTTCATCGTGGCGGAAGCCTATAAGGCGAAAGAAGCCTTTATCACTGCCGCCGGCACGCTCGTCATGCCGATTGTCGAGATCGACGGCCACAAAATCGGCAACGGCAAGCTGGGCAAGCTGACCTCAAAAATCCTCGATCTTTATTTCGGCTATGCGGCAGATGTGAAACGCAAACAGGAACACTGGAGCGCGAAATGATGAAACCCCGCGCTGTAGTTTTTGTTGTTGTAACTGTGATTTTTTTGGCATTCAGTCTCTCTCATGCCAATGCAACCTTGCCGATTGATTCACCACCTTTGACAGATCAACAGATTGCAGATTTTGAGGGTAAGGCCGCGCATGGCGATGTGGAAGCGCAAAAACGGCTAGGCTTAATATATTTTGTACCAGATTATTGGGACCTAAAATCTTCCACGCCAAAAGAAATGCATAAAGCACGTGGAGATAACAAGGAAGCATTAAAATACTTCATGCAGGCGGCTCAATCTGGAGATGCTTTAGCACAGACCTACGTTGGATTCATCTATGATAATGGCAAGGGGGTTGATCGGGATTATAAGGCTGCGTTGAAATGGTACAAAATGGCGGAGGCTCAGGGTTTTTCTGCTGCACAAGATTTGATCGGCAGGATGTATAGGGATGGCCATGGCGTACCTCAAAACTATTCTCTTGCGGCAGGGTTCTTTAAAAAAGCAACGCTTCAGTTTTACGCAAACTCACAAGTTCATTTGGCTCGTTTGTACTTTACCGGAGGATTAGAATGGCCACAAGACTACGAGAAAGCGTTTTTCTGGTTAGTTCTGCCGGAAAACCCTGCGTGGCCCAAAGGCCATCTATTCGCCGATACCCTGTGTTGTGAATTTGAAGATTTCTACAACCCTTTCTATTTAGAATTAAAAAAACATCTAACGCCTGAACAAATTGCAAAAATCAGGCAACAGGTTAGGGATTATAAAATGCCTCCCCGAACGAAATGGTCCCCCCCATTTACGCCTGCATTTGCTCCCCATCAGTTCAATAAATCACCACCACAACCAAATAACTTACAGGGGCAACAATGACCATCCCCGAACAAAATACTATTTCAAAACCCCGCGCCGTGATCTTTGACTGGGATGACACGATCATCGATAGCTGGGGGCCGTCGTTGAAGTCGCTGAATACGGCGCTTGTCGCCATGGGCGAGAAGCCGTGGTCGGATGACGAAGCCCGCCGCCGCGCAGGTCCTTCGGCGCGCGATTTGTTCCGTCAGCTTTTCGGCGACAGGTGGCAGGAGGCGGACAAGATTTTCTTCGATGCCCTGCGCGCCATGTTTCAGGAGCATATCCCCGTATTCCCTGACGTCGAGCCTGTGCTGAAAATATTGGCCGAGCATAAGGTCTATATGGCCGTGGTCAGCAACAAGCGCGGCCCGCTGCTGCGCACCGAGGCGAAGGATACCGGCTTCGACCGCTACTTCGGCAAGGTTGTCGGCGCGGGTGATGCGGCGGCGGACAAACCCGATCCTGCGCCGGTGCATATGGCGCTGGAAGGCAGCGGGATTTCTGCAGGCCAGCATGTCTGGTTTGTCGGTGACAGCCATACGGATATGCTTTGTGCGGCAAACTCCGGCTGTACGGCTCTGCTGGTCGAGACCAAGCCCCCGCCTGAAGAAATGCTGGCCAAACACCCGCCAATGAGGCGTTTTAAAAAGCATTCGGACCTTATGGAATTTATCAGGACTTTTTTTATCTAATTTTATGTTGATTTTACTTGTACTCTGGGTCTTTTCCCCATTAAATACCGCCATATTTGTAACTAAATTATTTTAAAGACGAGGATAAGGCTCAATGACAGAGAAAAGTCAGAATCTTCAGGACAAATTTTTAAACAAAATCCGCAAAGAAAAAATGTCAGTCACGGTTTTCCTCGTCAACGGCGTCAAGCTGCAGGGGATGATTACATGGTTCGACAACTTTTCGATGCTGCTGCGCCGCGATTCCCATTCGCAGCTGATTTACAAACATGCGATTTCCACGATCATGCCGTCAACCGCCGTCAAGCTGTTTGATGATGAAGAGGACTACGTCGCCGTGGATGCTGATAAAAAAGAATGAGTGAAAAAGTCATCGTCCTCCACCCGATCCTGACGTCACCGCGGGATGAGGACGGAGAAAACATCCGGAAATTCGAACGCAATCCAGAAGCGGCTCTTGAAGAGGCCATAGGCTTGGCGCATGCCATTGATCTGGAGATCGTGCATGCCGAAAACGTGCGCCTGAAAACGGTCACGCCCGCGACGCTCATCGGCTCCGGCGTTGTGCAGCGTATCACCGACCTTATTCACGAGTACGATCGCGACGACGAGAAGGTGGCGCTGGTTTTTGTCGATTACGCGCTCTCGCCCGTCCAGCAGCGCAACCTCGAAGAAGCGTGGCATGCCAAGGTTATCGATCGCACCGGACTTATTCTCGAGATTTTCGGAGACCGTGCGCGCACCAAAGAAGGCAAGCTGCAGGTTGACCTTGCAGCGCTGAATTACCAGCGCTCGCGCCTTGTGAAGGCGTGGTCACACCTTGAGCGGCAGCGCGGTGGTGGCGGCTTCCTCGGAGGTCCCGGTGAAAAGCAGGTCGAGCTTGACCGCCGGATGATCGACGACCGCATCAAGAAGCTGAAACAGGATCTTGAAAAAGTCCGGCAGAACCGCGCCATCCAGCGCGAGTCGCGCAAGCGGGAGCCTTATCCGGTTGTGGCGATCGTCGGTTACACCAACGCCGGCAAGTCGACGCTGTTTAACCGCGTCACCGGCTCAGAAGTGTTCGCCAAGGATCTGCTGTTCGCGACGCTGGATACCACTATGCGCGCGCTGAAGCTGCCTTCGGGCAAGAAAGCTGTTCTCTCAGATACGGTCGGGTTTATTTCCGACCTGCCGACGCATCTTGTCGCCGCTTTCCGCGCCACGCTGGAGGAAGTGTTGGACGCCGCCGTGATCCTACATGTCCGCGATATTTCATCGGAGAATACCGAGGCGGAGAAAGAAGACGTGCTCTCGATTTTGCACGATCTCGGCATTGACAGCGAACACGACCCGCGCATTGTCGAGGTGCTGAACAAGATCGACAAACTGCCTGCAAAAGAAAGAGCGGCGGCTATCACCCGCTGCAAGCGGCAGGAAAAAACGGTTGCCGTATCCGCCACAAGCGGCGAGGGGTTGGACAACCTGCTGGGCATCGTTGACGAGCTGCTAAGCAAGGACCAACTGGTGATGTATGTCGACATCAACATCACCGATGGCAAGGCGCTGGCGTGGCTTTATAGTCACGGGCATGTTATAGACCGCGCGGACGATGAGGAACATGCCCATGTCAAAGTAGGCCTTGAGCCTGCTGATATCGAGCGTTTTGGCGCGCAGTTCCCGTACAAACTGAATAAGACAAAAACAAGAAAAAGAAAGCTGAAGGCTTCATGACAGACATAGATAGCGGAAAGATTGAAAAAATTATCAGGCACGTTTCGGCGACAATCGTGATGCCGCGTTTCAAAAACCTGCTGAAATCCGAGATACGCGAAAAAGGTCCCGGCGACGTCGTCACTATCGCCGATGAAGAGTCAGAACGTGAATTCTCCAAGCTGCTGCAGGAAGCATTGCCCGGATCAATGGTGGTGGGCGAGGAGGCGGTTTCAAAAGACCGCACGATCATCAAGAGGTTCAGCGGCGATCATCCGGTGTGGATTATCGACCCGGTGGATGGCACGCATAACTTTTCCCATGGCAGTGAGAAATTCGGCATTCTTATTTCACTCGTCCAAAACGGCCAGACGCTTTACGGCTGGGCTTTTGACGCGCCGGGTAACCGCATGGCGGTCGCACAGCGCGGGGCGGGCACGTTTATAGATGGCAAGCGTGTCAAGGTCTCCTGCAAGGCGACGGACATGAAGCAGCTTGTCGGGCGCGGCAGCGGCAGACACATTGATGCCTCCCGTTTCAAGGAATTTATCCTGCAGCGCTGCTCGCTGCATGACTATATGGATTTCATCACCGGCGTTGCCAATTTTGTTGTGCACATGCCGAAGGTGACGCCGTGGGATCATGGCGCGACGAACCTGCTTGCGGCGGAGGCGGGCGGGCATGTTGCCATGAATAATGTGGACACGCCTTATGACCCGACCCTTTACGGCCAAGCCTTTTTGCTGGTAGCGCCGGACAAGGAATGGTGGCAAAAGCTTTATCCGGTTCTATACCCGAAATCGCAGAAGGCAAAAGTCTCGTAAGGGCGCAGCCTGAACCTAAAACGCGATACCTGAAGACATTAGAACGATGTGATTCTCACCATGACATGCACATGGATGAGTACTCTCCTGTCGCGCGTTCATTCATAAGTATTTAAAAATATTGAATAATAGTCGAATTTTGTAATAAACATCTATTTTCATATTTATTATTGACATAATATATCGGGGTGTGTAATCTGGTGAAGACAATTTAAATCAGTATCCAAGGAGTTGAAAATTATGTTTGAGAGCAGAAACACACCGGAGAAAACTGCAAAGAAGAAAGAGCAACATCAGGCAACCGTTTTACACGATCTTGACATGGACCTGAAGGAGGCCATGGAGACGACAGATGCCATGACGCTCCTGAGAACGCTTGCCTCCATTCAGCTCACGGCGCGTGTTGAGTCTGCCAAGACAGATACTGCCTATAGACAAGAACTGAAAAAGCGCAACGATGCCGCGAATGGCCTGAAGAGGGCATTCGTTACTCAAAACCTGCCCCAGCTCTCAATAACCCTCGAGAGAGACAAGTTTTTTGCCACGTGTCCCGGCTTGCGACAGACCTTTAATGAGGAATTTGACAAAGCCCATACAGCAAGGCTGGAAGCTGAACGGGCGGCCCATGAAACCGCAACAGCAGAAAGGCTGGTGCATGAGGCTGTAGTCCTTAGAGAGATTGATGATGCGGCAAACAAGGGCGATATCAGCAAAGCGTATGCCATCGCCCATATCCATTTTGCCAGCGAGATCGCCGAGGCGTCGCCTGCTTATTCTGAGGCTCTGACATCACGCTATACCACGCTGCAGGCGCAGAATGAAGCTCAGGTTAACGCAGGTCAGGGACAATTCCTCTGGCAGGTCGACAAGAAAATCAGGAATATTCAGTCTATGCCGACCGTCCTCGACAAGGTCAGGGCTCTCGAGGAACTCAGGACAGATGTAACAGGGATGCTCTCAGTGACCCACAACGCGCCTTATCACGATGGCCTGATGAAGAGATATAGTGCGATCTCAACTGCGGAACTTGATGCCGCAACCCAGAGAAAAACATGGGATAGTCAGGTTGCCCTGAACGAAGAGGGCGTCGCCGAAGCCGTTTTAGCTGAGTTTCCGGCACTGAAGGGCGTCTTCCAGAAGGTCATTGAAGGCAAGACAGTTACTGTGGCGGAAGTCCAGCAGATGGCTGGCAAGTCACCGGCTGTTACCGCCAAGGCAGCGACTCTTTAAAATTAAAGCTGGGCACTCTTAAAGATCAGAACGCCGCGATTCCCGTCATGACCCACCTGATAAAGAAGTGGCGGCAGAATCTTTATCTGGTTTTGCAGCCAAAGACGCGCAGGTTATATATTATGGAAATTATTTTCCATTTATATTTTTCAGATAATTATGATACAAATTTATTTATTAACAGTTATTTATTAAACGCATGGAGACACAAAAATGACCCAAGACATCACTAAGATTTTTAATAAATTCGCCGGCAAGGAAGTGCAGGTCAAAGAGACCAGCTGGACAGTAGATGCTGGTGGAGGCAAAACAGAAATTCTCAAGGCAAACATGCTGGTTGAAAATGAGCCCACTATTCAGGCCATGCAGAAACTGGCGGATGATAAGGGATTGACATTGCGTATTTTATGGCCGAATTCGGGAATGACTGATGATGTGCAAACGAACCGCATTAATGTCCATGTTGTAAAAGAACAGGATGGCAAGTATCGCATTGGCAAGAAGTTTACAGTCGGCTGATTAGTTAAAAATACCTGTATCCCCAAATATTTAAAATGCCGCGATCCCTGTCATTGCGCGTCCGAGGATGAGCGCGTGGATGTCGT
>PLXM01000043.1 GCA_003153235.1 Rhodospirillales bacterium | reverse complement strand
TTCTCGATGATGCCATTGTGGACCACCGCGACTTTGTCGGTCGCATGCGGATGAGCGTTGCCCTCGGTCGGCGCGCCATGCGTCGCCCAGCGCGTATGCCCGATGCCGATATTGCCGCTCAGCGGCTCCATGCCGAGCTTGGTCGCAAGATTGCCGAGCTTGCCCTCGGCCCGCCGCCGCTCGATCCGGCCATTCACCAGCGTGGCGATACCGGCGCTGTCATAACCGCGGTATTCAAGGCGTTTCAGCCCTTCCACCAGTTGGGGCGCCACGTCTTTTTTTCCGAGAATGCCTACGATACCACACATGTTATTTGTCGTCCTTTCGTGCTTTTTCTTTTATTTTCTTTTGTCTGTATTCCGGCGCCCAGCCTTCCTTATTGATCTGCGGGGCGCGGGTGATGCCGAGAGCATTGTCTGGCACGTTCTGGCCGATCGTGCTGCCCGCGCCGACATAAGCGCCGTTACCGATTGTCACAGGCGCGACAAGCGCCGAGTTAGAGCCTATAAAAGCTTCCTTGCCTATTTTTGTCTTGTGCTTGAGAAAGCCGTCATAGTTGCAGGTGATTGTGCCCGCGCCGATATTGGCTTTTTCGCCGACTTCAGCATCGCCGAGATATGTGAGGTGCCCGGCTTTTGCGCCTGCGCCGATATGCGTGTTTTTGGTTTCGACGAAATTTCCTACTCTCGCATTCTTGCCGATTTTTGTGCCGGGGCGCAGTCTTGCAAATGGGCCGACATGAACACCTTCCTCGATCTCGGTGCCGACGATATGACAGTTGGCGAGGATATGGACGTTATTGCGGACCTTGACGCCGGGGCCAAAGAAAACATTTGGTTCGATGACCACATCCTGCCCGACCAGCGTGTCGTAGCTGAACGTCACAGTATCAGGGTCGACCAGCGTCACGCCATTAAGCATGTGCTCATCGCGCAGTTTCTTCTGAAACAGCTTCTCAATATTGGCCAGGTCAATGCGTGAATTGATGCCTTCCATTTCCGTTGCCGGGACTTCGACAACGTGTGTCTGGCGGTTATCCTTGCGCGCGATAGCGGGCAGGTCAGTTAGGTAGTACTCATTTTGCGAATTGTTGTTATTGACTTGTGAAAGCCAGTGGAACAGTTTCGCGCCATCCGCGCAGACGATGCCGCCATTGCAGAGCGTAATGTTTTTTTCAGTTTCCGCGGCGTCTTTAAACTCAACGATTTTTTTGAGTGTGTCGTCATCATCCATGACCATGCGGCCATAAGTATTCGGCGTGGTGATGTGCATGCCCGAGAATGTCAGGCCGATCGCGGGAAACTGGCGGCGGATGTCGACCATCTTCTGCAGCGTCGATGTGCTGACCAGCGGCGTATCGCCGTACATGATCAGAATATCGCCGTCAAAACCCTTGAAATGGTCTTTGGCGGCCAGTGCAGCGCCTCCTGTGCCGTTAGCAATAGACTGAAGGGCTGTCGTATGCGGGCGTACGGCTTCGGTCATCTGCTCCATGTCGGGGCCGATGATGACAACAATCCTGTCAGGGTTCAGTGCTTCTGCGGCGGCGATGACGTGCTGCACCATGGCGCGGCCCGCAACTTCGTGCAGCGGCTTCGGGATAGCCGATTTCATACGCGTCCCCTTGCCTGCCGCAAGGATGATACAGCCGAGTTTCTTGGTCATACCGAACTCTTATCCATGTTTATTATCCCCCGTCAAATTTCATGTCTTATTCATGCAAGGAACAGCGTCCCGCTTCAAATCACAGTTTGTTGCATCTGATTACAGATATATACCAATTGTCTGCTCCGCCCGACAACAATTAATCGTCCGTTCCACCGGAAAGGTGCGCAACAACAGAGCCATAGGCGCTGGCGATCTCCATTTTTACCGGAACAACCTGGTCACTATCCTTCATGCGGGCGAGCCAGAGTGTCGGCAGCTTGTGGCGTTCTTCAGTGTGGTTCTGCACAGCCATCCAGCCGCGTTTTTGGTCCTTGGGCTGAAATCCCGCAACGGGCACGATCTCGAGCGTGCAGCGCATGGCCTCGCCTTCGAAGTGGGAGTAGTCGGAGGCTTCAAGCTTTTCGGTTCCATTGTCTTTCAGTGTAATGTTGAAACGGCGCTTGCCGTCGAAAACCGGAAAACTGCCGGCGCAGTGGTTGGTGTTTTTGACGCTTTGCAGCATCACCAGCGTGCCGGTCAGGAGGTCGACCGTATCCTTTGTCAGCACATCCTTGATATCGCGTTCGACGCTGACTTTCAGACCGTCCTGTGTAGTGGACTTCAGGACTTTGCCGTTGGGACCGTAGTCCATTTCGGTCACTTTTTCATTGTTTTTCCAGCTGCTGCGTTCGGTATAGACAGAGGGCACCAGCAGGCCTTTGTCGGCATGTCCGGAGGTGTTATAGGATGCTTTCCAGGGAAAGAGACCGCCGATAAACCCCTGTGTTTCCGCTTTCAGTTGCAGGTCATAGGCCTTCTTGTTAAGGTCCATTACCAGTGAAGCATTGAGAGCCTTGAAGCCGCCTGCATAAACATCGTACTTGAGGTTGAGCTTGTGTTCCTCACCAACCTCATAGCGGAGGCTGGCATCGCGGAGGTTCGGATTTTTTTCGTAGCCGATTGTGGCGGAGGATGCCGAAACAGACATCAAGGCAAGCATCAAGGCAAGCNNGCAAGCATCAAGGCAAGCATCAAGGTGACGGCGGCAGTGAATGCCGGTCTGGCCTTCTTTCCGATGCTGTGTGTTCCCTGTTTCAAATTAAACCCCATGTTTCATTGTTCCAGTATAAACAATTCTGTAGAAAATTTATATAGTTTATGAAAACTAGTCAATGACAATTTGTTTCAGTCGTCCTCAGCATCTGAATGTATATAACTATTTGAATTCATTTTATAATTTATACAGCTAAAATATTTACCGTAACAAATAGTCTTTGTTTTAAAGGTTATTTGTTTAGAGGAGGCAACAAAAGTGCTGCAATTATTACAGAATCAGCACTACTGAAACAATTCTTTTAGCATGATTGTGTCATCGCGCTGCGGACTGGTCGAGATGACGGTAGCGGGGACGCCGATGAGCGTTTCAAGGTGGCGGATATACTTGACCGCATTCTCTGGCAGTTCTTCAAACTTGCGTACGCCTTCCAGCGAAGACTGCCATCCAGGAAGAGTTTCGTAGACAGGCTTTACCTCGGCCTGCAGGTCGGCAGCAGCGGGCAGGTAGTCGTATCTTTTGCCGCGGCACTCGTATGCAACACAGATCTTTATAGTCTCCAGTGTGTCCATCACATCCAGTTTCGTGAGGGCGATGCCATGGATGCCGCCGGTTTTGACAGCCTGACGCACCTGCACCGCATCGAACCATCCGCAGCGGCGCTTGCGTCCGGTGGTGGTGCCAAATTCATGACCGCGCTTGCCGAGTGTTTCGCCGATATTATCCGACAGTTCGGTGGGGAAGGGACCGGAGCCAACGCGCGTCGTGTAAGCTTTGGTGATGCCGAGCACATAACCGACGTGGTCCGCGCCTGTGCCGGAGCCGCTGGCTGCCTGTGCGGCAACGGTATTGGACGATGTAACGAAGGGATAGGTGCCATGATCAATATCAAGCATGATCCCCTGTGCACCTTCAAAAAGTATTTTCTTTTTGGCGCTGCTGGCTTTATCCAGCGCCTGCCAGCTTGATCCGGCAAAGGGCAGTATTTGCGGCGCAATCTCTTCAAGCGACTTTGCGCAGGCCTCGATGTCCACGGGTTTTGCGCCAAGGCCCTTCAGTAGGGCATTGTGATAGAGCATCATGTTTTCAAGCTTTTTGCGCAGCGTATCCGGATGCGCGAGATCACAAATTCGAAGTGCGCGGCGGCCGATTTTATCCTCGTAGGCCGGGCCAATACCGCGCCCGGTGGTGCCGATTTTCTGTGCGCCGCGGGCCTCTTCCAGCGCGCGGTCAATTTCACCATGCAGAGGCAAAATCATTGGTGCATTTTCCGAGACCAGCAGATTGGCGGGAATGATTTCAATGCCCTGTTCGCGCAGACCCGCAATTTCCTTCAGTAGAGCCCAGGGATCGACTACAACACCGTTGCCGATAATCGAGAGCTTGCCGGGACGGACGATGCCGGAGGGAAGCAGATGCAGTTTGTAAACCTGATCGCCGATGACAAGTGTATGCCCGGCGTTATGTCCGCCTTGAAAACGCACCACAACATCGGCTTTGCGTGCGAGCCAATCGACAATCTTGCCTTTACCTTCGTCACCCCATTGCGAGCCGATAACGGTTATATTTGACATAGCACACTTCCCTTTTCTGCCGGAGATTTTAAATACCACATGCTGCGCCGCGGAAAATATAGAAAAATATATGCTTCGGATAAAAAGAGTCTTAGAAACTGTGGTTAAATCAGTGTAATCTCATAGAAATCCTATTCTGAGAGGCAAGTTGTGAGCCTACTGGTTTTAAAATTCGGCGGCACGTCCGTCGCTACGATTCCGGCAATCGAAAATGCTGCCGATAAAGTAGCGGCTGAGATCAAGAACGGCCATAAGGTCGCCGTTGTTGTTTCCGCGATGTCGGGCGTGACCAACCAGCTTGTCGCTTACTGCACCGAGATCAGCCAGATATTTGACCCCTGTGAGTACGATGCCGTTGTTGCGTCGGGAGAACAGGTGACTTCGGGACTTCTTGCGCTGGCACTACAGAAGCGCAAAATTTCTGCACGTTCATGGCAGGGATGGCAGGTGCCGATCAACACAGACATTGTGCACGGCAAGGCGCGTATTGAATCTATCTACGCGGAAAAATTAAAATCCAGCATTATGCAGGGGCATGTTGCCGTGCTCGCCGGTTTTCAGGGTATTGCACCCGATGGCCGCATCGCGACGCTCGGCCGCGGGGGTTCAGATACATCCGCTGTTGCTGTTGCGGCGGCTCTGAAGGCGGATCGCTGTGATATTTATACTGATGTTGACGGCGTGTATACCGCCGATCCGCGTATCGTCAATCGCGCGCGCAAGATCAATAAAATCAGTTATGAAGAAATGCTCGAAATGGCGTCCGTCGGCGCCAAAGTACTGCAGACCCGCTCTGTCGAGCTGGCGATGAAAGAAAAGGTTACTATCCAGGTGTTGTCGAGTTTTGAAGAAGCAGCTGGCAGTGACCTCCCGGGAACACTTGTTGTAAATGAGGATCAAATCGTGGAACAGGAAGTAGTCAGCGGCGTCGCGCACAGCCGCGATGATGCGAAAGTCACCTTGCGTAATTTACCGGATCTGCCGGGAGTGGCGGCGCGTGTTTTCGGGCCTCTGGCCGATGCCGCGGTTAATGTGGACATGATCGTGCAGAATGTTTCTCCTGATCATAAAAATACCGACCTTACCTTTACTGTGCCGCGTGCTGACCTGCCGAAGACGCTGCAGGTTCTGAAAGAAGTCAGTAAGGAACTCACCGGTATGCGCGTTGAATCAAGTGCGGATGTCTCGAAAGTTTCCATCGTCGGCATCGGCATGAGAAGCCATGTGGGCGTGGCGCAGAAAATGTTCACCGTGCTGGCTGAAAAGGGCATCAATATTCAGGTTATCACCACATCCGAGATCAAGGTCAGCGTCCTGATCTCGGAAGAATATACGGAGCTGGCCGTGCGATCGCTGCACACGGCTTACGGGCTGGATCACGGAAGCTAGAGGGACATGAAAGTAGTCAGCGCGGAGAATAAAGCAAATACGGCAGGCACTTCCCCCGAAGGGCAGGAGAAACCGCCGGCTGAATCCGTAGCGCCGCCGCAGCGGCCCGCAGGCCGTGCGGCCGAAGAAAGAAAAATCACCGGCGTATCTTTGAGCAAAGGTCTCGCCATCGGCCATGCTGTTTTATACGAGCCGTGCCTTACGGGGATGGAGACCGTCTCTGGCAATACGCAAGCCCAGCTACAGCGTCTGCGCCGCGCGACGGACAGTATGCACGAGGCGATTAACCGCATGCTGCATCACAGCGCGACGCCGACGGTTACCGAGACGCGCGACATTCTTGAGGCTTATCAGATGTTCGCCCGGGACCGCGGATGGCTCGTGCGCATCGAGGACGCCATCGCGAGGGGATTGGGCGCGGAAGCGGCGGTACAGCACATACTGGAGGATACCCGCACACGCATGATGCAGGTCAGCGATGGTTATATCCGCGAGAGATTGCAGGATATGGAAGACCTGAGCAACCGCCTGCTCAGCCACCTTGTACAACTCGGCGAGAACGCGGCACTGACGCCCTTGCCGGAGGATATTATCCTCGTGGCGCGGTCATTGGGGCCTGCAGCGCTGCTGGATTACGATCGTGACAGGCTGAAGGGTGTTGTGCTGGAAAAGGGTGGTTATTCGAACCATGTGGCGATTGTTGCGCGGTCGTTGGGCATTCCGGTTGTTGGCCAGTGTGAAGATGCGTTGAGCTTTGCACGCTCCGGCGATCCTGTCATTGTCGATGGCGACCGTGGCGTCGCCTATCTGCGCCCTTCTCAGTATGACGTCGATCTTTATGCACGCAGCCTTGAGGCGCGTGCCAAGCGCACACGCCTTTATCGTCGTGTGCAAAATCAGCCGTGCGTCACCAAAGACGGCGTTAAGGTTTCGGTGCAGATGAACGCCGGTCTCCTGTCTGAAGTCGCCTCGATGAATAATGTCGGCGCTGACGGTGTCGGTCTTTTCAGGACTGAACTGTCATTCATGGGCTGGAAGAAGTATCCGCTGGTAGTAACGCAGGCGGAACTCTACGGCAAGGTGATGGACCACATGTGCGACAAGCCCGTGGTATTCCGCACGCTTGATATCGGCGGCGACAAGCCGCTGCCGTATTTCAAGGCGCCGCACGAGGAAAACCCGGCGCTGGGATGGCGCGCGGTGCGTATCGGTATGGACAGGCCTGCTGTCCTGCGCACGCAGTTCCGCGCTTTTATCAGGGGGGCGAAGGGCCGCAACATCAAGATCATGCTGCCGCTGGTGACAGAGGTGGCGGAATATGACCGCGCCCGTCAGCTGCTGGAGATGGAAAAAGACCGCGCAAGACGCAGCAATATCCCCGTGCCGGCCAAAATTGAGCTGGGCGTCATGCTGGAAGTTCCATCCCTGCTCTGGCAGCTGGACACACTTCTGGAGACGGTTGATTTTATTTCCGTCGGCACAAACGACCTGATGCAGTACCTATACGTTGCCGACAGGGGCAGTGATATCATGCGCAGCCGCTACGACGCGCTTTCACCTGCTATGCTGCGGGTGCTTAAGTTCATTGCCGATCAGTGTCGGCTGGCGGGGGTTCCCGTAAGTGTTTGCGGTGAAATGGCGGGGCAGCCGCTGGAGGCTATGGTACTGATTGTACTGGGATATGAGGTTTTGTCGGTTCCGGCGGTCTCGGTCGAGGCGGTTAAAATGATGATACCAACCCTTGATACGAGCCTGCTTCTGCCGTATCTTGAGCAGCTTATGAAATCCCGTGAGCACAGCCTGAGGGAGCGCCTGCTGTCATTTGCGCGCGATCATCAGGTGAACCTCGTACAAAACATTTAGGAATAGAAAATGGCCGAACGCAAAAAACCGAAAACTGCCCCCGAGGCCGTCCGTCCGGAAACGACATCTGTAGGCCAAACGTTGCGGGCGGCGCGTCTGGCGCGCGGCATTGAAGTAGAGGATGTATCCCGGTCGATTCACATCAGGCCAACGCAGTTGCGTGCCATCGAGGATAACGATATAGAGTCCCTGCCCGGTATGACCTATGCCGTGGGCTTTGTCCGTTCATACGCAAACTTTCTTGGATTGAATGGGGCGGAAATTGTTCACCGCTTCAAAGCCGAGCAAGGGCATGGCCCCGCACAGGCAAAACTGTCTTTTCCTGAACCGATCGTGGAGAGCCGTGTGCCCGATCCGATGATGGTGGGCGTCGGCGCTTTTCTGGCCGTGGTCATCCTGGTGATCTGGACAATTTATTCAAACGTACACAGTGGCAGTAAGGTTGCGGACAAGGTTCCGCCTGCGCCGGCTGTGACGAGCGTGACGGAAGCCTTGCCTCCTGTAGCCGCGCCATCTGCGACGACAACACCAACGGACACTTCGTCAACTGCCACAACACCGGCAGTGGCACCCGCACCAGAGACGGTCTCTGGCAGTACGGACCAACCTGCCCCAGCTCCGGTTGTTGCGGCATCAGCCCCCCCCGTGAAGCAGGCAGCGACAGACAAGAAGGTATCGGATAAGACAGTACCGGCTCCAGCAACGACGGATAAAACCACAACGGCGCCGGTGAAAGAAACAGCAGCTTCTTCAGATGGTGAAGAAGAAGACTCGGCCCCTGCGGAAGATGATACGACAACAGCCAAGCCCGCCGTCAAGACAACAGATGACAATGTCATTAATATTAAAAAGGGCAAAAGCCGCATTACGCTGAAGGCCACGCAGGCCAGCTGGATTCAGGTGACAGATCCCCAGCAGAATGTCCTTTACAGGAAGGTTTTGCGTCCGGGCGAGCAGTACCCGGTACCCGACCAGCCGGGTCTTATTCTTGATACCGCCAATGCAGGCGGGTTGGATATCGTTGTGGATGGCAAGGCTGTACAGTCGCTCGGTAAGCCGGGTGAGATCATGCGCGGCATAACACTTGATCCGAATGAACTGAAAATAAAAAAGATCAAGGTTCGGAATTAAAGATGTCCTACGCCCTGCGCCCATACCGGCAGATTTTGCGCCGCAAGTCGCGCCAGATTATGGTCGGCAATGTGCCTGTGGGTGGCGATGCGCCCATTACTGTGCAGTCGATGACCAATACTCTTACATCTGACGTTGCAGCAACCGTGGCACAAATCCACGCACTGGAAAAAGCGGGCATTGATATCGTGCGTGTGTCCTGTCCTGATGAAGCCTCAACAAAAGGACTTAAAGAAATCGTGAAGCAGGTTTCCGTACCTGTCGTAGCGGACATCCATTTTCACTACAGGCGTGCTATTGAATCGGCAGAGGCGGGAGCTGCGTGTCTGCGTATCAATCCCGGTAATATCGGTTCTGACGAGCGTGTGCGCGAAGTCATCAAGGCGGCGAAGGATCACAATTGCTCGATCCGCATAGGTGTCAACGCAGGCTCTCTCGAAAAAGATCTGTTGGAGCGCTATGGCGAGCCCTGTCCGGAAGCGTTGGTTGAATCTGCCCAGCGTCATATCAAAATTCTCGAAGATCATGACTTTTTCAACTTCAAAATCAGCTGCAAAGCATCGGATGTGTTTCTGGCCGTCGCCGCCTATCAACAGCTGGCGGAAGTCTGCGATTATCCCCTGCACATCGGTATCACTGAAGCGGGCGGTCTGCGCAGCGGCACGGTTAAATCATCCATCGGCATGGGCAGCCTCCTGTGGGCAGGCATCGGTGACACCATCCGCGTTTCGCTCTCTGCTGATCCTGTGGAAGAAGTCAGGGTCGGGTTTGATATGCTGAAAGCGCTGGGGCTGCGCCATCGCGGCGTAAACGTTATTTCCTGCCCCTCCTGTGCGCGGCAGCAGTTTGATGTGATAGAAACCGTCAAGGTGCTTGAAGAACGTCTTGCGCACATCACCACGCCGATGACGGTATCGGTGATCGGCTGCGTTGTTAATGGTCCCGGCGAAGCGCTGATGACGGATATTGGCCTGACAGGCGGCGGGCGCGGCACGCATCAGGTTTATCTCAAGGGGCTGACAAGTCACCGCCTTCAAAACGAGGATATTGTCTCGCACCTCGTGAAACTCGTTGAAGAAAAGGCTGCCGAGATTGAGAAGTTGAAATCTCAGGATGCAGTTAAAACAGATTCATCGGCCGCGGCCTAGCGACTGCATCATGAATACCGATTCCCGCAATATATCGTATGAACAATTGACATGGCTGGATGTGCCCCGGTCTATCTGGCACTTTCTTGGGAAAAATAGGACAAAATACATTGTCCTGAACACCATCCTTTTTGTTGTACTGTTTTTCGATCTTGTTCCGGCCTTTGTTGTAGGGAAGATCGTTGACTTTTTTACCCACTACAAAAAAGGCGACCAGCTGACGTTGTTCTACACTTATGCAGTGGGACTAGGCCTGACAAGCATCGTTATCGCCATTATCCGCCTCACCAGCAAAGGATCTCTTGCCCGCATCAGTATTGCTGCGAAAATGGCATCACGCGTCGAAGGGTTCGAGCGGTTGATGGACTTTTCTCTGCAGTGGCACGCGAAGGAAAGCAGCGGCAACCGCGTGCAGCGGATTTTTACCGGCAGCGCTTCCATCCCCGAGTGGGTGAACCTGACCAACAACTATATCTTCCCTGTCGCCACGGCGTTTATCGGTGTGCTGACGATTTTCATGTTCCTGAGCCCTGTCTTCCTGCTGTTCCTAACCATCTATACCGTGCTGTTTTTCACGACAGAATATATTTTCAACCGCAAGCTCAAAAAACTGAGTGACGAGTTGAATAATATGCGTGAAAGATCGGGCGGTAAATACATCGAAGGCACGGGCAACATCCTCGCCATCAAGGCGCTGGGCGCGGAGAAAGATATTCATTCCAAGCTGAAGGGTACGGAAGAGGACTCCAAGGAAATCGAGATTATCCTTTCCAACACCGGTGTGCGGAAGTGGTATGTCTTCCAGACGATCAACGGCTTCGCTCTCATTATCTTCTTGCTGCTGGTGTCGCACCAGTTTCTAGCGGGAAAGATTTCGGCAGGGTATATCCTTGTCTTCTTCACCTATTTTACCAACCTGCGGGATGCATCATCGAAGACGACGGATATTATTGGCCGCGTGATACAGCTGCGCTCTGATCTGTTGCGTATGATGCCAATTTTCTTCGATAAGCCGCGCGCCCTAACTGGCAAGGACCCGTTCCCCGCCGACTGGAGTGAAATCGCTATCAAGAAAGGCACATTCGAATATCCCTCGGGTCAGGCGGGCGTCAGCAACCTTGATTTCTCCTTCAAGAGAGGTGAGAAAGTAGGTATCGCGGGTCCGTCCGGCAGCGGAAAGTCGACGCTGGTAAAAGTGCTGCTGGGGCTTTACCTGCTGGAGAGGGGTTCTTTCAATGTTGGCGGCAAGGATTACTACTCCATATCGCATGACGAGGTGATGAAGAATATCGCAATCGTCCTGCAGGAAACCGAGCTGTTCAACCTGAGCCTTGAGGAGAACCTCACGCTGGCGCGTAATGTTGACCCGGCCCTGCTGGCCACAGCGATTGATATCGCGCAGCTGCAGCCGGTCATTGATAAGCTGCCGGCGGGGGTCGACACGTTTGTCGGCGAGCGCGGCTATGCTCTGTCAGGCGGTGAGCGCCAGCGTATTGGTATTGCACGGGCTATCTGTAAGAACGCGCCGATTATACTTCTGGATGAGGCGACTGCTGCGCTGGATAGCAAAACAGAAAAGCTGGTGATGGAGGGGTTATTGACCAAGCTTGGCACTGATAAAACATTTGTTATTATAGCCCACCGTATTTCAACACTGAAGGGAACAGATCGCGTCATCGTGTTTGAAAAAGGCGATGTGCTGGAAGAAGGCACGTATACCAATTTGATCGAGAATAAGAAATCCCATTTGGGGCAGCTCTATGCGCTGCAAAGCGAAGGATAAGAATATGTCACTTGAACGTAAACTCGACCAGCTTCTGGGCCGTTTTCAGGAGATTGAGGCGCTGATGTCTACCGGCACGCTGGCGTCAGATAATTTCTCCAAGCTATCGAAAGAATATTCCGACCTTACGCCGCTTATCGGACGTATCCGTGATTTTAAAAGCGCCAAGGCCGAGATGAAAGATCTGGAAGGTTTGATGACCGGAACGGATAAAGATATGAGAGAAATGGCGGAGGTTGATTTCTATCGTCTCAAGGAACAGCTCCCGCAGCTTGAAAGGGAAATCCAGCTGGCACTGGTGCCGAAAGATGAGGCGGATGCCAAAAATGCCATCCTCGAAATCCGCGCCGGTACAGGAGGCGACGAGGCGGCTTTGTTTGCCGGTGACTTGTTCAGTATGTACAGGCGCTATGCGGCAGATCATAACTGGCGCTTCGAGGTCATGGAAATGTCGGAGAGTGACCTCGGGGGCATCAAGCAGGCGGTGGTGGAAGTCACCGGGCAGAATGTTTTCTCGAAGCTGAAATTCGAGGCCGGCGTGCACCGCGTTCAGCGCGTACCGAATACGGAGGCAAGCGGGCGTATCCATACGTCGGCGGCAACGGTCGCCGTGCTGCCGGAGGCGGAGGAGGTCGATCTGGTTATTGAAGATAAAGATCTCAGGATAGATGTTTTCCGTGCCGGCGGTGCCGGCGGTCAGCACGTCAACAAGACGGAGTCTGCCGTGCGCATCACGCACTTGCCGACCGGAACCGTTGTGCAGCAGCAGGATGAAAAATCGCNNGCATCAACCTGACGCTGTACAAGCTTGACCGCATTGTCAGTGGGGAATGCCTTGATGAAATCATTAATCCGCTGATTTCGAATGATCAGGCCGAGAAGTTGGCAGAGATCACGTGGTGACAGTGCGCGACGTTCTAATCGGTATGCAGGACCGTTTTTGTGATGCCGGTCTCGAAACGCCGGAGCTGGATGCGCGGCTTCTGATGCAGGCGGCGTTAGGGATGCGGCATGAAGACCTGATTCTGGACGGAGCACTCAGTGTAACATCGGAAGAGACCGAAAAACTTTCTGCTATGACGCAGCGCCGGCTGCAGCATGAGCCGGTGTCCCGCATTCTTGGTACGCGCGCTTTCTGGAAGTCCGATTTTAAAGTGTCCCCTGCGACGCTCGATCCGCGCGCCGATTNNGGCACGGGAATCGATATCAGCGCGGAGGCTGTCGAAACGGCCAAGAAGAACGCCGAATCTTTACATCTTTTAGATCGGTCGTTATTTATGGAAAAAGATTGGAAGAAGTTAACACCGGATACTTTTTTTGATGTGATCATCAGTAACCCGCCTTATATAGCGCAGTCGGAAATAGCGACGCTTGCGCCTGAGGTGCGTGAATATGACCCGATTATCGCACTCTCCGGAGGGGTGGACGGTCTTGGTTGCTACAGAGAGATTGCAGCTTTACTCCCGCAGTTGCTATCCAAAACGGGTACGATCTTCCTTGAAATAGGATCGACGCAAGCGAGCTCCGTTAAAGGAATCCTTGCCGGGGCGGGTTTAGCTGTGTTACATATTCTGACCGATCTCGCTGGACATGACA
>PLXM01000135.1 GCA_003153235.1 Rhodospirillales bacterium | reverse complement strand
AAATGATCGCGCTTGTTGAAGGCGCAAAACGCCAGAAAACACCAAACGAAATCGCGCTTGCTATTCTTCTGGCGGGCATGACGATTATCTTCCTGCTCGCGACCGTGACGTTGCTGCCATACTCCATGTATGCCGTTGCAAAAGTCGGTGCAGGTACCGTTGTCAGTGTGACGGTTCTGATCGCGCTGCTGGTCTGCCTTGCGCCCACCACCATTGGCGGGCTTCTGTCAGCCATTGGTATTGCCGGCATGGACCGCCTGATCGTGGCGAATGTGATTGCCAAGTCAGGTCGTGCCGTTGAAGCGGCGGGTGACGTGAACGTGCTGCTGCTCGATAAAACAGGAACCATCACCCACGGCAACCGTCAGGCGGCGGCTTTCTATGCTGTCCCCGGCGTTACAATCCAGCAACTGGCCGAAGCGGCGGCGCTGGCCTCGCTTGCTGATGAAACGCCGGAAGGCAAAAGCATCGTGCAGCTTGCCCGCTCCGAATATAAGGTCAAGGAGCAGGATGCGAAATCGATTGATGGAGCCTTTATCCCCTTTAGTGCCGAGACGCGGCTTTCTGGTGTAACCCTGAAAGACAGCGAGATTCTCAAGGGTGCGGCAGATGCCATCGAGGCCCATGTCGTTAAACTCGGCGGAGAGGCATCTTCCGGCGCGCGTGCGCAGACCGACAAAATCGCCCGCGATGGCGGCACGCCACTACTGGTGTCGAAAGGCAAGCAGATTCTGGGTGTCATTCACCTGAAAGATGTCGTCAAGCATGGCATCAAGGAGCGTCTGGCTGATCTGCGCCGCATGGGCATCAAGAGCATCATGGTGACAGGTGACAACCCCTTAACCGCTGCTGCAATTGCGGCTGAAGCGGGCGTCGATGATTATATCGCGCAGGCCACGCCGCAGACCAAGCTCGACTACATCCGCAAGATGCAGATTGGTGGCGAACTGGTGGCAATGGTGGGTGACGGCACGAATGACGCCCCTGCGCTGGCGCAGGCCGACGTGGCGGTGGTGATGAACTCCGGCACGCAGGCGGCGAAAGAAGCGGGCAATATGATTGACCTCGATTCCGACCCGACCAAGCTGATCGAAGTCGTGGAAATCGGCAAGCAGCTTCTGATGACTCGCGGCGCGTTGACGACCTTCAGTATCGCCAATGACCTCGCAAAATACTTCGCCATCATTCCGGCGGCTTTTGCTTCCACCTATCCGGCCCTGATGAAGCTGAATGTAATGGGACTGACGTCGCCTGAAAGCGCGATCCTGTCCGCGGTTATTTTCAACGCGCTTGTGATCGTGTTCCTCATCCCGCTGGCCTTGAAAGGCGTTAAATACACGCCCGCCAGCGCCAACAGCCTGTTGCAAAGGAATGTCCTGATCTACGGCGTTGGCGGCGTTATTGTTCCGTTTGTCGGGATAAAAATTATCGATATATTGCTCACAGCAGTAGGAGTGGCTTAACATGTATATGCAATCAATCAAAATATCCGTTCTCCTGTTCACCTTCCTGACGATTTTGACGGGTGTTGTTTATCCTGCGGTAGTGACAGGCATCGCGCAGGTTGTTTTTCCGCATCAGGCAGAAGGCAGCCTGATCACCGGCAAAGACGGCAGGGTTCTGGGTTCCGAGCTGATCGGCCAGAACTTTAGCGACCCGAAGTACTTCTGGGGCAGGCTGTCCGCAACGACGCCCGGCCCTTATAATGCGGCCTCCAGCACCGGCAGCAACTATGGCGTCAACAACCCTGCGCTGCACGATGCCGTTAAAGGCCGCGTGGATGCGCTGCAGAAGGCTGATCCGGATAACAAGAGCCCGATCCCTGTTGATCTGGTCACGGCCTCCGCCAGCGGCCTTGACCCGCACATTAGCCTTGCTGCGGCGAATTACCAGATTGCAAGAGTCGCCAAAGCGCGCGGTTTGCAGTATGATGCCGTCAAAGGACTTGTTACAAGCAACAGTCAGGGAAGGTTCTTAGGTGTCCTGGGCGAGCCTGTCGTCAACGTCCTGACGCTCAACCTCGCTCTTGATGACTACGCAAAGAATAATGGCAAACAAGGAACGCCGTAACAGACCCGATCCTTCCCAGCTGCTCACCCAGATTGAAGAGGATGAGCAAAGGAAAAAGCGCGGCAAACTCAAGATATTTTTCGGCAGCTCCGCCGGTGTCGGCAAGACTTACGCCATGCTGCAGGAAGCGCACCGGAGAAGAGCCGAGGGGATAGACGTTGTCGCAGGCATCATCGAGACGCACCAGAGGCCGGAAACAATGCAGCTTCTGGAGGGCCTTCCGCAACTTCCAAGGCTGGAGGTAGACCATCGCGGCGTCAAGGTCAGCGAGTTCGATCTTGATGAGGCGCTAAAAAGAAAACCCGCCATTCTGCTGGTAGACGAATTTGCACACACCAACGCTCCCGGCTGCCGCCATCCGAAACGCTGGCAGGATGTCGAGGAACTGCTGAAGGCGGGGGTTGATGTCTATACAACAATCAATGTCCAGCATCTTGAGAGCCTGAACGATGTTGTTGAAAGCATTACGGGCATTCCCGTGCGCGAGATGGTGCCGGACAGCATGTTCGACGAAGCGAATGATGTAGTGCTGGTCGATATCCCGCCCGACGAGCTGCTGAACCGTTTGAGAGATGGCAAGGTTTATATTGCCGAAGGCGCCAACGAGCGCGCCATCCAGAACTTCTTCAAGAAAACAAATTTGCTCTCCCTGCGCGAGCTTGCGCTGCGGCGCACGGCGGACTATGTCGATGCTGACACGGATGACCAGCGACGGCGCGAAGGCCTGAGCACGCCCAATATCGCCGGTGACCGCATCATGATCTGCATCGGCCCCGACAGGTTCGCCTCGAAGCTTGTGCGCACCGGCAAGCGGCTGGCCGCCGCCCTGAAAGCGCCATGGGTAGCTGTTTATGTTGAGACGCCGGATGCAGACAGCCAGAACCTCCGCATCCGCCACCATATCCAGCAGGTATTGCAAAGCGCGGAAAAGAACGGCGCGGAGATCGTCAACCTGCAAGGTACGAAGATCGGCGAGGAACTTATCGAGTATGCGCACAACAAGGGCATTACTAAGATCATTATCGGTAAACCCGTCAAGCCCTTCTGGAAGAAGGCGTTTGGCGGCGAGCTGACAGATTTTATTCTTGCGGAGAGCGGCGATATAGATGTTTATGTCGTGACGACGCCGGCGCCGGCTCTTTTGTCGCAGAACTTCAACCAGAAAAAAATGCCTTTCTCTTTCCCTGAGATCAGGGTCAGTGACTACATTTTTGCGATAGCTATCGTGGCGGCAGGCACGGCCTTCGGATATTTCCTGCGCCCTATGTTGTCGAACAGTGATGTGATCATGGTCTTCCTGGTGGGCGCGATGATCGCGGCTGCGTGGCTGGGGCGCTGGCCGGCGATGCTTTATTCGGTATTGAGCGTCGCCTGTTTCAACTATTTCTTTGTAGAACCGCTCTTTACTTTCAATGTCTACGATTCCTCGTACTGGCTGACATTCGCAGTGATGTTTTTCGCCTGTTTTGTCATTTCATCGCAGGCGGCCAAGCTGCGCGAGCAGATGCTATTCTCCCGCAGGCGCGAGCGTGAAACACAGATGTTTTACAGACTCACCAAGCAGCTGTCTGTTGCGCGTGACGAGAAGGTCATGGCCAGGGATCTGGAGAGCTGCATTTCCGAGGCTTTGCAGGCGCAGACCAATATCTGGTATCCGGATGAAAAAGGATCTCTCGCTATGCGCGTTGGCAGTATTGTGGAAGACCAGATCAAGGAAGAAACGGCGGCGCAGTGGTGTTTCGATCATCAGGAACCCGCCGGCCTCGGCACGAACACCATGCCCAGCGCCCTGCACTATTGCCTGCCTATTATAGGCACAAGGTCGGTGCTGGGTGTTCTGGGTGTCCTGCCGATGTCCGGCAAGGAAGCGTTTCTGGTCGATCAGGTCGTGATGTTGAAGACCTTTGCGGGATTGCTGGCCTCCGCGCTGGAGCGCCTGCGTGCGGCGGAGGTGGCTGAAAAAACCAATCTGCTTGTCGAAAAGGAAAAGCTGCGCAATACGCTTTTAAGCTCGGTATCGCACGATCTGAAAAGCCCGCTGTCGACGATTGCAGGAGCGATTGATGCGCTGCTGGAAGAAACGCCAAAGAATCCGTTGCTTGTGTCTGTGCGCCATGAAGCGACGCGCCTGACCAAGATCATCAATAACCTGCTGGATATCACGCGCATCGAGGGCGGGCAGATTCAACTGAACATGCAGCCTTACTATCCGGCGGAAATTATAGGCATCGCTATCGAAGCGTGCCGCGAAACGCTGAAGAAACATAAATTATCACTGCATGTAAAAGATAACATGCCGCTGGTAAAGATGGATGGCCTGCTGATGGGGCAGCTCATTCAGAATTTGCTGGAAAATGCCGCCATTCATACGCCTGCGGGAGCGGAAATAAATATTCAGGCTGATATTGTTGATGGAGCCTTTAGGCTGGTTGTTTCCGATAACGGGCCGGGCATTCCGCCGGGGCAAGAAAAAGAGATTTTCAGGAAGTTTGCCACCTTCAGCCGCGGCGACAGGCCGAAAGGCACGGGGCTTGGTCTTGCCATCTGTCAGGCGATCATGGCGGCCCATCAGGGCAGTATTAGGGCGGAGAACAAGCCGGAAGGCGGATGCAGTTTTATCGTCGAACTGCCTGCGTCGCTGACGGTGAGTGAAGCGTCATGACTCCCCGAAAAACAAATATTGTCATTATCGAGGATGAGCCGGAAATCACGCGTTTTCTCGAGGCGTCGCTGATAAAGCAGGGTTATGGCGTCAAAACGGCCTCTGACGCCAGAACGGGCATCAAGATATCCTCGGCACATCCGCCAGATCTTGTCATCCTTGATCTCGGGCTGCCGGACATGGACGGCAAGGATGTTATAAAGTCTTTCCGTGAATGGAGCAGCATGCCGATCATTGTTTTATCAGCGCGGGGGCAGGATTCCGAGAAAGTGGCCGCGCTTGAGCTGGGCGCAGATGATTATCTGACCAAGCCTTTCAGCACGCCCGAGCTTCTGGCGCGGGTCAAGGTGGCGCTGCGTCACACCATGCGCAAGGAAAACACCGAAGAGCAAAAATATTCTTTCAAGGCGCTTAAGGTGGATCTGCTCAAGCGTCAGGTACTGGTGAAGGGCAAGGAAGTGTCGCTGACGCCGACGGAGTATGATCTTCTGGCGGCGCTGGCGCGCAAAGAGGGGCAGGTTGTAACGCAGACAGAGCTGTTACATACAGTCTGGGGAAAAAATTCCGGGGAGCAGGATCATTACCTGCGCATCTATGTCCAGAAACTCCGCCAGAAAATCGGCGATGACCCGCTTCATCCGCAATATATTTTCACCGAGCCGGGTGTAGGATACCGGCTGATGAGCACGGATTAGAGATATTTATATGCTTGCCTGTTATCACCTAATACTTCCCTGTTAAGAAAAAATATTACCCTGATACACTATTTAAATTCCCTGTTATCTTTTTAGGGAATTTCCTACAATACGGTCAAATTATGCAGTGATTTCAGGATAATATAATGACAGTAGCCCGGCATCCGAGCCCAAAATTGAAAATATTCCCTGTATTTTCCCTGATAGCAGGGAATTTAGTCATGAGAATAGTTGCCGCTAGACTGAATCCACGACCATTTAGTCTGCTTCCGTTTTCGAACCCTTTAAATTTATATTGAGCATGCCCTTCATCGCTTTGATGAACAGCGGGCTATCATATCCTGCTTCTTTCCCGGCAGAATATCCTTGATCCGCTCCCACTGGGTATCGTTCAATTGATGTTTCATGGCTAAACTCCTCTTGTCTGGTCAGTGAATCATAACTTAACTCAATTGTAAACGCGACCTAGCCCTAATGGCCGCATAAGCTTAGGAAGAAAAAGCCTTATTTCTTTTTTGCCTTTTTTCTGCCGGTTTTATTGTCTTCATCCTGATCACTGTTTTTAACTTCCTTAGATGATGAGAACTTTACTTCATCACCCTGAGCGGAACTGCCGGAACTTGAATCTGTTTCAGCAGATCCTTTGCTTGGTGAGTTACCCGTGCCACTGGAATTTACGGAGTCGGAAGACGGTGACGTGCTCGAAGGCGGAGTGGAAACGGAAACTCCATTGGGGGTCGAGGTCGTCTCTTCTGTTTCCGCCGGTACTGTAACGGATGCCGGAGTTTGAGGAGTAGACGTTACTCTACCCGTGTTTGTAGGTGCTGTAATGGGCGCGGCTGGTGTTTCGGAAGTGAAAGTTATTCCTCCCGTTGTCGTTATAACGGAAGTTGGGGCTGCTTCAGGGGTAATGGTTATTCCAGCTGAAGCTACATTTGTTGCAAATCCGTTCGTGCCGCTGCTGCTTGCCACAACCACTATGGGAGTTTGGAAAGCAACGGTAACGTTAACCGGGATCACAGGCGCCGCCGGTGTAGAAGAGTTAACCGTCAGCTGCCCATTAACATACGAAATGATATAATTTGTCAGTCCCGATCCTATGGCCGCCGAGGGGGTAATGCTATAGGGGCCGCCGCTGGCTGTTGCTGTTGATGGTGCGCCCGCACTTGTCAGGGTAACGTTGCTCACGGCATCACTGCCATAGAGCGTTCCCGTTGTTGTAAACTCCGTTCCAGTAAAGTTTGTTGCTGTGCCTTCGGTTTTGGTGAGATTATCCGCTTTAACCGTTAGAGAGGCCGGTGTAATTGTACTAGTCGTGTTATCAGTATAGGTAACATTATAATTTCCGCCGGAATGACTATCATGCACAGTGACGCCGGAGACGGTAACGGTCTTGCTGCCCGCACCGGCATTGGCGTTGGTGAAGGAGAAGGTGCCGCCGGAGAGGCTGTCCAGTGTGCTGGCGTTGGAGACGTTGGTGTAGAGGGTGCCCGCCGTGACGACCGCTGTGCCGGAGGCATCGAGTGCGCCGTCATAGGTGCGGCTGACGTTCGAGGTGCTGATCGTCAACGCCTCCGGCGTAATGGTTGACGCGGTGTTGCTGGCGTAGGAGACATTGTAGTTGCCGCCGGCGTTGCCGTCGCTGACAGTGACGCCGGAGACGGTGACGGTCTTGCTGCCTGCGCCTGCATTGGCGTTGGTGAAGGCATAGGTGCCGCCGGAGAGATTGTCGAGGGTGTTCGAATTACTGACGTTGGTGT
>PLXM01000026.1 GCA_003153235.1 Rhodospirillales bacterium | reverse complement strand
CGCTGCAGGTCGATCAGCACGCCGTCCTGCTTTATGGCGAGGGCGGCTTTGGCCAGACCGGGGCCGATCTGTTTGGCGATATCCAGCCCCGTCACAGCGTTCTCGAACGTCAGTTTCTTGCCATCGGGCAGGGTGATGACGACGGGACTCTTGACGCTTCGGAAGCAGCGGTTTTCATGTATAAATCCTTGTTAAAACAGCAATGATTAATGTACTGCCTGCTTCCCTCTCTATCAAGCCTGATTTCTCTGGTCTTTCCCGCGTTTTGAGGGTAAAAACGGGGAAGAACAGGGATTTTTGGAAGGTATAAGGCCATGATCATGACACCGGATGTCACAAGCGCTGCTTTTCGTGAATTTGTCGATCAGGCGCATGCGCCGGTGATTATGCAGATTGTTCCGGCGCTGAACGCCGGCGGGGTCGAGCAGGGGGTGATCGACCTCAACGCCGCCATTGTCAAGGCGGGCGGGCATTCGATCGTCGTTTCTTCCGGCGGCGCGCGGGTGCGCGAAATCATCAAGGCGGGCGGCACGCATATCATCCTGCCGGTGCACAGCAAAAATCCTTTTACCATGGCAACCAATATCACCCGCCTGAGAAAAATCATCAGGAACCACAATGTGGATATAGTCCATGCCTGCAGCCGCGCGCCGGCGTGGAGCGCGGGGCGCGCCGTGCAGGGCACGACCGCCAGATATGTGACCAGCGTCCACGCGGCGCATAAAATTACCAGCTCCCTCAAGCGAATGTATAACGCGTCAATCACCAAGGGTGAACGGGTCATCGCGGTGTCGCATTTTCTGGCAGATTATCTGGAAAAAAATTACCCCGTCGATTCCGCGAACATCCGCGTCGTTCATCGCGGCGTGGCGCTGGAGAGATTTCACCCGAACTCCGTGACGCCGGACAGGCTCATAAAAGTCGCCAAGCAATGGCGCGTGCCGGACGGCGCTTCCGTCATCATGCTGCCGGCGCGTATCAGCCGCGCCAAGGGGCATATGTTTCTGATCGATGCGCTGCAGCAGCTATCGCAGAAGGATTTTTTCTGTCTGTTCGTCGGCTCCGACATCGGCAACAAGAACTATCACCGCGAGCTGGAGATGTATATCGAGAACAGCGGCCTCGGCGGCTCCGTCCGGGTTGTGAAACATTGCGATGATATGCCTGCTGCTTATATGCTGTCGACCGTTGTGGTTTCCCCGTCGCTGGAACCGGAAGGTTTTGGCCGTATTGCGATCGAAGCGCAGGCGATGGGCCGCCAGCTGATTACAACGGATCACGGCGGCGGCCGCGAAACCATCTTGCGTGACGAGACCGGCTGGCTGGTAACGCCGGGGGATGTTCAAGGCTTGGCGGCGGCGCTTAATGAAGCCCTGTCGCTTGATGCCGGTCAGCGCGCCAAGCTGGCGACCCGGGCGATGAGCCATATCGCCGCGCATTTCACCAACGAAAGCATGTGTGCCGGCACGCTGGATGTTTATGCCGAACTGCTGCAATCCGCCGCCGCGCGCGCACTACCTTCCAATGACTCGCCTTCCAACGATTCCCTGCGCGCCATCAGCGGCCGGAACCGGACTGCCGGGTAGGCCCCCAATGGTCATGACTGAAAAAGCTGTACCTGAAAAAATCCTTGTCATTAAACTCAGCGCGCTCGGGGATTTCATTCTGGCGCTGGGGGCGATGGAAGCCATCCGGAAGCATCATAAAGACGCACACATCACTTTGTTGACGATGCGTCCCTTTCTTGATATCGCCCAGCGCAGCGGATATTTTAACGACATTATTATCGATAGCCGTCCGGAATTTTATCAAGTGCACCTCTGGTACTTCCTCTTCAGGAAACTGAACGAAGGGCATTTCACGTTGGTGTATGATTTGCAACTGAATAAGCGCACTTCCATTTACTACAGCCTGTTCAGACGAAAGCCGGAGTGGTCCGGCGTTGTTCCAGGCACAACGCTGTTTTATCCCAATCCCGACTGGCGTAATATGCACGCTTTCACGCGGCATCAGGAGATGCTGAAACTGGCGGGTATAGACGTGCAGCTGCCGGATATTTCGTGGATGAAATCAGATGTCAGTTTTTTTGGGATTAAAAAGCCTTACGTTTTGCTGGTTCCCGGATCCGCGCCGCAGCATCTGGCAAAGCGCTGGTCTGCAAAGCACTATGCCGCGTTAGCCCTCAAACTAACGAAGGATGATTATCAGGTTGTGGTATTAGGCACGAAAGCAGAGGCCGATGTTATTGACCGTGTGACAAAGGTATGCCCTGCCGCGATAAATCTTTCCGGCAAGACATCGCTCTACGATATAGCCACACTGGCACGAGATGCAGCGGGCGCAGTTGGTAATGACACCGGTCCCACGCACCTGATCGCCCTTGCCGGATGCCCGACGGTTGCGCTGTTCTGTACGGCTGAATCGACCGCCGGCCTGTCAGCGCCTGTGGGCAAGGCGGTGCAGGTGATAGAAGCGAACAACCTTGAGGATGTTCCCATGACGGACGTTTACAAGAAACTCATTCCGGCAGAGGCAGCCTGACATGGCAGAACACAAACTCGATGCACGAGGCCTGATCTGTCCGCTACCGGTGCTGAAGGCGCGTAAGGTGCTGAAGCAGTTGCCCGTCGGCGACATCATCCATGTGCTGGTAACAGATAAAGCCGCGCGCAAGGATTTCGAACTGTTTTGTAAGGAAAGCGGGCACATTCTGCAGTCCGTCCAGGAACGCGGCAATGAAACGGAAATCACAGTCGTCTGCGCGAAGTGGGCTTAAGCTGATAGTAGTTAGCCGGTAGGCTCTATCAGGAGAAGGTTCCCTGAGTCGACGAGCGCCTGCTCCCCTGTCAGCCCGTGAACGCCATAAAGGATAGCCACTTCCTTGAAATGAGAGGCGACGCCGTCGCCAGTAGCATTAACACTGACAATAGAATTAAGCCCGCTGTCCACAACGTGCACAAAGGGTGAGACAACCTCATCCGCGGCATATCCTGTTATGATGTGCGAAATATCAAGTACATCTCCCTGAGCGACGTTGAAGTTCTTGACGGTTATGTACCCGGGAAGGGTTGTGGTCGTGCCGACTGTTACATTCTGGAACATGAAGGTATCTGCTCCAAGTCCGCCGGTGATAACATCATGCGCGCCGTTGCCAGTGATTGTCTCGCCCGTGTTGCTGGCGGTAAAGCTGATCGCCCGCGTTCCGGTAAGGTCGACATCAAGCACATTCGCGGTGGGCGACATGACGTAAGAAGCACTGACCATAGCGACGTCGGTCGCTGTTGTGGAGCTATGCGTGGCCGTATCAATGATAAGGTCTTTGGCATTATCGACAAAATATGTATCAGCCCCGCCGCCGCCGGCCATTGTATCGGCTCCCGTGCCGCCGTTCAGCGTCTCATCACCAGCACCGCCGATAAGAGAGTCGTTGCCAGCCATCCCGCTAAGAATGCCTTTGCCGTCGTTATCCTGTATAATATTGTTCGCCGAGTTACCGGTTAGAGTGCAGGCAACGGTGGAATCGATGCTCGATACCAGATTTTCGATGCCAGTTTGAAGGGTGTAGGACATGGCCGTTATGGTGGACCCCGGAGGGAGCGTGCCGGCAAATACAACGGTGTCGTTGCCGCTTGTGTCCTTGATGATGTCAGCGCCCGGGTGGCCTGGTGAAACAAGATTGCTAAGAAAGTAAGTGTCGTTGCCTGCGCCGCCGATCAGCGTGTCAGTTCCGCCCCCGGCAACCAGTATGTCGTTGCCACTATTACCTGTGATAATATTGTCCCAGTTGTTGCCAACAAGCGTCGCGCCTGTTTTGCTTGTTAGCGTGAGGTTTTCGACGTTGGCGGCATTAACCGACATATCGTAAGATCCGGTAGTCAGGATGAGGTCAGTGCCTTGACTGGAGGTTTCGATACATTGATCCGCCGAGTTCTGGACGATATAAGTGTCGTTGCCAAGACCGCCGATCATGGTATCAACACCGGCTTCACCGTTGAGGACGTTATTCCCTGCGTTACCGGTCAGGACGTTGTTTCCCGAGTCGCCTGTCAGGTGAACATTGCC
>PLXM01000247.1 GCA_003153235.1 Rhodospirillales bacterium | reverse complement strand
TGCCGCTGCTGGTGCAGACGTATTTTGGTTATGATGCCATGCTGGCGGGGATGATTCTCTCGCCGGGAGGGATAGCGATTATCCTGATGATGCCGATCACGACAAAGCTTATTGGGCGTGTCGCGCCAAAATTCCTGATCGCGTTCGGCTTCTTTCTCTGCAGCGTCGGCATTTTCTACACCATGCACTTCTCTCCCGTGACCAACCTCGGCACCTTCATCGCCATGCGGATCATGACGGTCTCTGGCCTGCCGTTCCTGTTCATTCCCATCAGCACGATGGCCTTCCTCAATGTTCCGCGGCATCTGAACAACAAGGCCTCCGCGCTTTACTCCCTCTGCCGCAATCTTGGCGGCAGTTTTGGCATTGCCCTGATCGCCACGTATCTCGCCCGCCATCAGCAGATATGGCAGACATATCTTTCCGCGCGCATATCGGCTTATAGCGTTGAGACGCATCAGGCATTGTCGCAGCATGCAGCCGCCCTGATAGGGACTGGCACATCACCTGCGGTCGCCGCCGCACAGTCTCAGGGGATGCTGTACAGCCAAATGCTCAGGCAGGCCGGCTTTATGGCTTATGTCGATTCATTTCAGGCGATGGCGTTTGTGATGATCCTGCTCGTGCCCGTGGCTCTGCTGATGCCGGGCTCCATGCCCAAAAAGGCCGCCAAGGACGCACTTGAAGGCGTGCACTAGATTCAGCTTGCTTTAACGGGCCCACTTTCCTTTAATTGAGTAAATTATAGGGTAAAAGAAGGATCGCGCAGCATGAGCTCACTCATTACAGAACTCTCAGATATCGAGCATAAGGAACTGAAGGCCAGCGGTCTTTATAGCCACGATCTCGCTCCTGTCGGTACGAAGGGCCGCAAATGGCACATGCTCAGCTTTGCCGCCTTGTGGATATCAATGTCCGCCTGTATCCCGACCTACATGCTGGCCTCAAGTCTGATCGGCGGCGGCATGAACTGGTGGGAAGCTGTGCTGACGATTTTCCTTGGCAACCTGATTGTGCTCATTCCCATGATTCTGAACGCTCACGCTGGCACGAAGTATGGCATCCCGTTCCCTGTATATTGCCGCGCTTCTTTCGGCACGCAGGGCGCGAATATCCCGGCTGTGCTGCGCGCGCTGGTGGCCTGCGGCTGGTTTGGCATCCAGACATGGATCGGCGGCGAGGCTATCTACAAGATTTGCGCGGTGATCTTTCATATCGATGTTGTTCCGGCAGATAACTTTTTTGGCATCACGCTGGGGCAGTTCCTGTGCTTCATGCTCTTCTGGGGCGTCAACATGTGGATTATCTACCGCGGCATCGACACCATCCGCTTCTTGCTCAATATCAAGGCGCCGTTGCTGCTGGCGCTGGGCTTGCTGCTGCTCGGCTGGGCTTATACACAGGCAGGCGGCTTCGGGCCGATCCTGTCGCAGCCGTCGCAGTTTGATGCGGGCCAGCCGAAAGCGGGTCAGTTCTGGGGTTATTTCTTCCCCGCGCTCACTGGTATGGTCGGTTTCTGGGCGACGCTGTCGCTGAACATCCCCGATTTTTCCCGCTATGCCAAAACGCAGCGCGATCAGGTTCTCGGACAGGCGCTGGGCCTGCCGCTGACGATGGCGCTCTATTCCTTTATCGGCGTGGCCGTGACGTCGGCGACGACAATCATCTACGGCACGACCATCTGGAATCCGGTAGATGTATTGACGCGCTTCCAGAACCCGTTTGTGCTGGTAGTCGCCATGCTGTCGCTGTGTATTGCCACACTGGCGACAAACATTGCAGCGAATGTCGTTTCTCCCGCCAATGATTTCGCTCACCTTGCGCCGAAGAAAATTTCTTTCCGCACAGGCGGCTTCATCACCGGCGTCATCGGCATTCTCATGACGCCGTGGAAGCTGGTGGCTGATCCGAACGGCTATATCTTCACGTGGCTGATTGCTTACAGCGCGCTGCTGGGGCCGATCGGCGGCATTCTGATTGCGGATTACTTCGTCTACCGCAAGAAAAAACTGAAACTCGCCGATCTTTACAAGGCAAAAGGTAAATACCGTTTTACCAATGGTTTTAGTTATGTCGCACTCGTGTCGCTCGCCGCGGGCGTGCTGCCGAGCGTTCCCGGATTTCTGGTGAACGTGAAGCTTCTGGATGCGTCTTCCGTACCGCCCACGCTGGTTGATCTTTATAACTACGCGTGGTTTATCGGCTTTGCGCTGGCCTTTGTTCTTTATCTTGCATTGCGTCATCTCACAGACAAAGAAAAATGACCGAAACGTTCCAGCTACCGCCCGCGTCGGAAGAAGCCCACCGCGCCATCGCCCAGAAGGCCGCCAGCGTACTGGCCGGCATGGTCGACGGCAACGGGTTAAAAGCGGCGCAGGTGCGTTTGGCCAAGCAGGATGTGCAGATAAATCTTATCCCCGCCGCGGTCAAAGTGACGCTGAAACCGGACATCGCCAAAACCCAGCAGCGCGGCGAAGCGCCGCAGGGTACTGTCGTCGGCTCCGAAGCGGAAGTGCTGCAGCAGGCAATGGCACTGGGGCAGCAAGCCCTCGAAGATACCGGCCTTCAGCAGGAAATACAGATGGCGCTGAAGCAGATGCCCGGCGGCGGTTTTGGCATTCCTCAGCCGATTGCCTTCGCCGTCAAGACGGCGGGAAAAGTGTTTTCTGTCGTCGGCCCCTGCGCAACGTGCGGAGGCACAGCGGCCATCACCTGCAGCATCTGCCGCGGCGAAGGAAAGACGCCGTGTCAAACTTGCCGTGGTGAAGGCTTTACCCAGTGCCGCATCTGTTTTGGTACGGGCCTGATGCAGGACAGCTCGGGCAACCGCGTTTCCTGCACGTTATGTCAGCATACCGGTAGAATCGTCTGCTTCACCTGTAACGGCCTGCGGCAGCTGGGGTGTCCGTCCTGCGGCGGGCGCGGCAGCATGGGGTGCACGGTCTGCGGCAGCAGCGGACATATGACGGATATCTATAGAGTTACCTACAAGGCGGTCTGCGAATTCGATATAGACTGGCGCAACGTGGAACTGCTCATCCGGCAAGCCATGGCAAAAGTGGGCAACCACCAGACAGTCGCCGCAAAAGGCCATGCAGAAATTTACTGGCAGCCGCCCTTCGTTAATGAAGAGGACGGCAGCCTGATGATCCCCTGTACAGCTGTCTTGCCGACTGCCAATGTCGAATTTTCTGTGGAGGGAAAAGTTTATCCGGCCGTCGTTGTAGGCCTGCAGGGGCGCATCGTGCAGATGGATCCCGCACTGGACCCGATTGTGAAACCGGGGATCGCCGCGCTGATGAAGCTGTCCAAAAAGCGTGTAGCAGCACAGGCGCTAATCGACACTGCCTGCAAATACAGGCTGGTAAGACAGGTGCTGGGCGGGTTGGCACGGCGGTCGAAAAAGGCCGTTTACCAGACGCTGGTCAGTGAATACCCAGTTGTTCTGTCGGATAAATATGCGCGCGCGACAATCAGTTATGCTGAAAAAGCCCTGCTGGCCATCAGTGCAGTACCGCGATACAGGGGGCTTGCTGCCGGAACGGTATTCGCAGGCTTGCTGTCAGCAGGTTATTATATGGGGCATGTGCGCTCTTCTATTCTGGCCCACGTGGCACAGGGGAACGTTGCAGGGTTGCTGGATATCATCGTCTGGCTTCTGGGCTATGTCGCGACCGTTCTCGTGATCAAGTTTATGACGGCGTCCGCTTTTAAAAAGATGCTGCCGCAGACCGTGCAGTCGGACAAAGGGAGATTGCCCTCGGCGGGGATGCAGGGGCTGGCGGCTTTGCCGGTGACGGGACTTGTCTGGTTTATTGTGGCGGCATCGGCAGCCGAAAAGCCGGAATGGATACTGTATATTTTGAAGTAGAAGGTTTTTACAGGGAGATAATTTTATGATCAGGCGTTTTCTCGGATTTTTAGTTGTTTCGTTTTTTGTGTTTCACGCCGCTGCACCCGCTTTCGCTGTTGAAGACGACGGCGTTATCGGCACTATCGTTGAAATCGAAGGCACTGCCAGCATAACGCCGGAGGGCGATCAGCCGGCAGCGGCGGCAATCGACAATACACTGCACCTTAACGATACCATCCAGACGAGCCCGTCATCGCGCGTGTTTGTGCTGTTTATCGACAATACGGAGCTGACCCTCTCGGAGAATACCCAGGTTAAAATAGATAATTACGTTTTCGATCCGGATAACAACAGCCAGAACAAGGCCGCCTATTCCGTTATGCGGGGGGCGTTCCAGTATGTCAGCGGACTCATCGGCAAGCGCGACAATCCCGATGTTCATATCGCCACGCCCGTCGGCTCCATCGGCATCCGCGGCACTGATTTCTGGGCGGGAAACCTCGACAATCAGTATAACGTCGCTGTGAATGAGGGTCAGGTGGCCTTGAAAACGGATGCGGGTGAGGAAGTCGTTAACAAAGGCCAGGGCACGTATGTTCATGACCGCCGTTCAAGGCCCGCCCATGCGCAGGCCTGGGGCCGCGACAGGTTCGAGCGCGTCAATGCTACCGTCCGCCTGAAGCGGCATAATCTGGTGCGTCAGCGGATCAGAAGAATGCAGATACGCCAGCGCGTCTTACGCCGCCGTTACAAGCAGTACATGGTGCATCATCACAATCCCCAACAACGCCGTGCGGAAACTCAGCGCTTCCACAGGCAGGAAAACCAGCTGCAGAATCAGGAGCGCCATACAGAAATGCGCGGCAGGCAGGAACGCCGCACAGAGATGCGGACCCGGCAACAGCGCCGTGAGGCATTGCAAAAGCGCCGCGCGCAGCAACAGAACGATCGCCGTAAAGAAAACGACGGGAAAAATAAAGACAAGAAGGATAATTAGGCCGTTTATCCGGTCACCATTATCCGACTTTCGGGCCTTTGACGTTCTGTTTCGGATTGTGGGTTACCGCGAGGTGGCTGATGTATTTGTCAGCCTCGAGCGCGGCCATGCAGCCCATGCCGGCGGCGGTGACNNGTGGCCGATGGCGACGAAAACGCCCTGAGCCTTGAGGTCGGTGACCTTGTTGGTTTTCAGGTTGCGGATCTTCGTGCCGGTGACGGTCTTGCCGTCGCCGGTGACTTCTTCTAGCGCGCTGTCCCAGATCACTTCGATCTTCGG
>PLXM01000215.1:5403-5656 GCA_003153235.1 Rhodospirillales bacterium | reverse complement strand
TAAATACAACCGGATATTTTGGCAAGCCCCTGAAAAATATTGTCAAAAGACAATTAATACCGAGAGATAAGAACTCTCTGGAGGGATTTCATATTTTCAAGCGCCTGACCGGAACCCATCACGACGCAGGACAGGGGGTCATCCGCCACTGTCACGGCAAGACCGGTAGCATAGCGCAGAACGTAGTCGAGGTTGGACAGCAACGAGCCGCCGCCCGACATGACAATACCGCGGTCGACGATATCCGCCGCCA
>PLXM01000215.1:0-5379 GCA_003153235.1 Rhodospirillales bacterium | reverse complement strand
GGCACGCCGTTCATCAGGTCGCGGCCCTTGATCTCCATCATGCGGCCTTCGCCCTCTTCAGGCGGGCAGGCAGAACCGATTTCTTTCTTGATGCGCTCAGCTGTGGTTTCGCCAATGAGAAGGTTATGCGTGCGGCGGATGTAGTTGATGATCGCGTCATCCATTTTGTCGCCGCCGATACGCACCGAGCGCGAGTAAACTATCCCGCCCAGTGAAATGACCGCGACTTCCGTTGTACCGCCGCCGATATCGACAATCATCGATCCGGTCGCTTCTGTAACAGGTAACCCGGCGCCGATTGCTGCCGCCATAGGTTCTTCAATAAGATCCACACGGCGCGCACCGGCACTTTCTGCCGCTTCCTGAATGGCCCGGCGCTCGACGGCTGTCGAACCTGAAGGCACGCAGATGACCATCTGCGGCGAAGCGAACGAGCGGCGGTTGTGAACCTTGCGGATGAAGTGCTTGATCATTTCCTCGGCGACTTCGAAGTCGGCAATAACGCCGTCGCGCAGCGGGCGGATCGCCATGATGTCGCCCGGCGTGCGGCCCAGCATCTGCTTGGCTTCCTCGCCGACACGCAGGACCTGCTTGCGTCCGTTGATGACGGTGATGGCGACAACGGAGGGTTCATTCAGGACAATGCCCTGCCCGCGCACATAAACCAGCGTATTGGCTGTGCCAAGATCGATCGCCATATCGGCGGACATCAGTCCCAGAAGCTTTGCGAACATTAACGAACCCCTCTTCCCGAATTATATCAGGAATCGTAGAAAGCCTACTGCTTCGCCTTCATGCGCGGATTTTCTTTATTGATCACGTAAAGGCGCATCTTGCCTTTGCCATCGCGACGACGCACGACTTTGTTATTTTTATCGCGTGATTTCAGCGACTTAATGGATGAGGTCTTTTTCATTTTCAACTTCCGATCTGTAATGCTCGCGACCATACGCATGGCTGCTGCTCATAACTTCATGTAACAAGTCCTGCAACCTACTGATAGTTTTGGTTTTCGTCAATAAACTTCTCGTGGCAGAGCATATATATTACATATTATAAATAGGGCGGTTTTCTAATTTTTTAAACTGTTTGTGTTATTCTGGGCGCTAGAAAGTTAACGTTTTTAGCAGCATTACATCTTTAAGGGGGATCCATGAAAAAACACTTACTTCTAATGACAGCATCTGTTCTTGTCCTAAGCGCCGCATCCGCGGCTTACGCCGGCGATACAACGACCGGTCAGAAAGGCATCCTGCTTGCCTCTCTCTTTTCTTCTTCTGACGACAGCAAGCCTGCGGATACCGCAACGGACACGACATCTTCCCCGGATAAGACTTCTACAGATCAGACTGGCCAAAAAACTCCTGCAGCGGAAAAAAAGGCGTCCGCGGCACCAGACGCTTCCGCCAAAACAACAAAACCCGCTGACACGACGGCGAAACCCGCTGCAAAATCAGACGCAGAAGTAAAAGCAGATGATAAAGCATCAGCCCCTGTTCCAAAAGCTGACGATACAGACGCGCAGGCAAAGAAGGGCGCTGCCCTGAAACAGATACAGGCCGAACAAGAAAAGCAGCGCGCAGTGCAGCAGAAGCAGATGCAGGCCGACCAGCAGAAACAACAGGCTGAAGAGCAGAAGCAGATGCAGGCCGACCAGCAGAAAAGAATGGCTGACATGCAGAAACAACAGGCCGACCAGCAGAAAAGAATGGCGCATGAAATGCAGTTAAGACAGGGTGTGGAGCAAAAAATCCAGAAGATGCGCGACGACATGGAGCAGAAACTGCAGGTCGAACGGCAGAAGATGATGGATGAAGTTCAGCAGGAGCTACAGAAAGAGCAGAAAAGCGGCAGTTATAGCGACAGCGGAAGCGACGCCAAGGCTAAAGACGCCGGCTCCTCTTCCGACAAGGAATAACGCTGTCACCACAGCCTATATTCTGACGACAAACAGCTTATGTCTTGGCGACGAACGCCTTATGTTTTGACGACAAAAGTCGTGCGCTTGGAAAGCTGCTTTAGCGATGAAGCGCCGACATAAGTGCAGGCGGAGCGGATGCCGCCGAGGATGTCCCTGACTGTATCCTTGACATCGCCTTTGTACTCGACCTTCACAACGCGGCCTTCGGAGGCGCGGTGTTTCGCGACACCTCCGGAGTACTTATTCATCGCCTCTTCGGAAGACATGCCATAGTACTCGATCATGTTGTCGTTCTTGGCGAGGTTCTTGATCTGCTCCTCGGAGAGGCTCTCCGTATGCCCGGCGAACATGCCGCCCAGCATCACGAAGTCCGCGCCCGCTCCGAAAGCTTTCGCCACATCACCCGGCATCTTGCAGCCGCCATCAGCACACATCAGACCGCCAAGACCGTGCGCCGCATCCGCACATTCAATCACGGAGGAGAGCTGCGGGTAACCGATGCCGGTCATCGCGCGCGTCATGCAGGCGGAGCCGGGGCCGATGCCCACCTTGACGATATCCGCACCGGCAAGAATCAGGGCTTCGGTCATGTCCGCCGTCGCCACATTACCAGCCATGATGATTTTGTTCGGGTGATGCTTGCGCACCTCCTGTATGAAATCCACGAAAGTCTCCGTGTAGCCGTTCGCCACATCGAGACAGATCTTGTTGACAGAGTTGCTTTTCAGCGCGTTCATGACGGTATCGATCTTGTTGAGATCGTCGATGCCAAAGGTGATGAAGGTGAAATCGCCGTTGATGCCGGCTTTCTTCAGGTCGTCCAGCGCATAATGTTTGTGCAGCGAGGTGAATATCTCGTGCTTGCCGAGAGCTTCCGCCATCTTCAGCGTACCAACAGAATCCATGTTGGCGGCAATGATGGGCACGCCTGAAATCTCGATCTTGGCGTGCGGCGTTTTGAACGTGCGGCGCAGGTCCACCTCGGCGCGTGATTTAAGACCCGAGCGTTTCGGGCGGATCAGGACATCGTCAAAGTCGAGTTTGCGTTCGGCTTCTATGCGCATCAGTTTCTCCAAAATTAAAAACACACAAAAAGCGCCGGATTTTTATCCAGCGCCTTGAAACCTTTATTTTCGGGGGTTTCGACTATGTATAGGGGTTTTTGCAAGAGATTCCAAGCGGAATCATTTACCAATACAGAAGTCCTTGAAAATCCTGTCTAATAAGTCTTCCACATGCACGGTTCCCGTCACAGCGCCAAGACTACGGAGGGCAAGACGCAGGTCTTCCGCCGCCAGTTCCGGCAGAGTGGCAGAGAGACTTCTCTCAAGCGCCTTAACAGTTTCCTCCAGCGCCAGCCTGTGACGTTCACGTGTGAGCGACGGCCCCTGACGCGGCGCGAACAGGGTAGACACTTTTTCCGTCAGCGCAGCGAGCAGCTTGTCGATGCCCCCGCCGGTAGTTGATGAAAGCCAGATTGTTTTCTTGCCAGCGATGTGTCGGTCGCGTTCTTTGGTGAGATCAGACTTGGTAAAAACAACGATGGCTTCATCATCCATAACCTCAAGCGTGTCTTTATCGGGCGCAGGCGCCGTGCCGTCGAACAGCACAACCCTGATATCAGCCTCGCCCGCCAGTTTGCGCGCGCGGTTGATGCCCTCCGCCTCGACCTTGCTTGCGGTTTCACGCAGTCCCGCCGTATCGGCAAGGATCACGGGATAGCCGCCAAGGTCAAGATGCGCCTCGATAATATCGCGTGTCGTGCCCGCTTCTTCCGACACGATCGCCACGTCGCGCTGTGCCAGTGCATTAAGCAGGCTCGACTTGCCTGCATTAGGCGCACCTAAAATAGCGATTAGGGCGCCGCTTCTCAGGCGTTCGCCGCGCCGCTTGTCATCAAGGTGGTGCTTGATTTCTTTTATCAGCGTCTCGATCTCCGGCCGTAGCTTCTCGGATACTTTTGCCGGCATGTCTTCATCAGGGAATTCGATATCGGCCTCCTGATGCGCGAGAATTTTTTTCAAGTTCTCCGCCCAGTTCTCGTAAAATCGCGCCAGCGTGCCGTTCAGCTGCTCCAGAGCCTGTGTGCGCTGGGCCTCGGTCTCGGCATTGATCAGATCGGCCACGGCTTCTGCGGCAGTTAAATCCATCTTGCCGTTTTCGAAAGCGCGGCGGGTGAACTCTCCGGGCGCGGCGAGGCGGCATTCGGGCATGTGTGACAGGGCCTCCAGAAACCCCTTCACCACAGCCATCCCGCCGTGCAGGTGGTATTCGATCACATCCTCGCCGGTAAAGCTGGAGGGCGTTTCAAAAAACAGCACCATGCCGCGGTCAAGGATCGCGCCTGTTTTAGGCGCTCCGCGCCCTGAATTTTTATCAGTCGCATCCGCGACAGGAACGCGGAAACTGCCAAACACGGCGGTCCTCGGCGGTGGCACGGGGCGGTGCGTCAGGTTTTTATAGGTGAGCAGCGCAGCAGGACCGGAAACGCGGATGATCGTCACGCCTGCGCGTTGCAACCCTGATGCGACTGCGTAAATTGTATCCATCAACAGACCGCTGTATTCTGTGTGCGGCCCTGCTTTTGCTCGTCGCGCAGTTCTTTCTGCCCGTCCGTCAGCAGCAGCCTTTCAACGCGCTCGCCGTTCTTCAGGTGGCGCTCGATGATTTCCTCTACGTCGGCGGTGGAAGCATAGGTATACCATACGCCCCCCGGATCAGATGGTTGATAAATCACCAGCGTCGGCCCCAGCTCGCAGCGGTCGAGGCAGCCGGCATTGTTGACGCGCACACCCTCGATTTTCAATTCCTTGACGCGGGATTTCATGTAGTTGCGCAATTTTTCGGCGCCCTTTTCCTTGCAGCAGCCGCGCTCGTGCCTGGGCGGGCGCTCGTTGGTGCAGCAAAAGACATGCGCTTTGTAATAGGCCATGGAGATGATTCCTTATTTCTTGTAAGGTATCTATATCATGAACCTTCTGCAAGATGAAACCAGCCCCTACCTCCGCCAGCACAAGGATAATCCCGTCCACTGGATGCCCTGGGGCCCTGCCGCCTTTGAGGCGGCAAAAACAAAAAGCATGCCTATCCTGTTATCGGTGGGATATGCCGCCTGCCACTGGTGTCATGTCATGGCGCACGAAAGCTTCGAAGACTTTGAAACGGCTGATCTCATGAACCAGCACTTTATTTGCATCAAGCTTGACCGCGAAGAACGACCGGATGTCGACGCCGCCTNNCCGATGGCGAGCCTTTCTGGGGCGGCACATACTTCCCCCCGCAGCCCCGCTACGGCATGCCTTCGTTTCGCGAGGTGCTGCGCGGCGTGGCTGAAAGCTATGCAAAGGAAAAAGATCACATCGCGCATAACGTCAAGAACCTGACGACGGCGCTGCAGAAAATCAACACCAGCCAGTCCGGCACGATCCTGCGGCGCGAGGCGCTGGATAAAATCAGCG
>PLXM01000115.1 GCA_003153235.1 Rhodospirillales bacterium | reverse complement strand
TCCATTTATCCACAACAGGGTAGTAATATGTTCCGCCAATATCAGTTTTTAAGTAACGTGCATCGCCGCCTGGTACGGCTGCTTCTGTCAGGAAATGGGCAATATAGCCTTCCGTCGGGTCAATCTTACTGTCACGAGTATCATATGTCAGAGTTTGTGAGACGGCTGAAGTTGTATACCTGCCCTGTTGATCTATAATATAGGTGGAGGCCGTGGGTAGAACGTTGGTGATATTGTCGTCTTCCCATCTGTAATTCAGGCTTTGGCGCAAGTGTTCAGACAGAGGGTAGCCCAAGCGCAACCCACCACCCAGTTTGTGGAAGTCATACGAACTTTGCTGCTGTAGGTTTTGAGTAACGTCGAACAGGTCAACCCCGGCACTTAGATCCCGCTGCAGGAAGTAAGGTTCTGTGAAGCTGAAATCAAACTCTTCTCTTTTTGCCGCCAGTGTTGAAGATAGTGATACCTGCTGCCCCTTACCGAGGAAATTGTTTTCTTTGATCGTGAAGTCCGCCAGAGGACCATCAGTCGTGGAATAACCGGCACCTACAGAGAGCTCCCCTGTGGATTTCTCTGAAACTTTTACGTCGATATTGGTTTTGTCAGGGGCTGTGCCGGGCTGCGGCTTGACATCAACTTTTTCAAAATAGCCAAGGTCTTTGATAGCTTGTTCGGACTTTTTGAGCTTGTCGGTATTGAAGGCATCTCCTTCCGACAGGAGCATCTGCCTGCGGACAACTTCATCGAGCGTGCGCGTATTCCCGCTGATATTGATGTTCTCGACAAAGGTTTTTTGCCCTTCGTTGATTGTGAAGGTGATATCAACTGTATGATCCTGCCGGTTACGGTTCACACCCGGCTGGATATCTACAAAGGCAAATTGGTGATTGCCAAGATCCGTCGTCATCTTGGTGACAGTTCCTTCAATCGCGCTCATTTTATACCAGTCGCCTGTTTTGAATGACACATCATCCTTCAGGAAGTCCGGATTAAGTCCGGTAATATTGCTTTTGATGTCGATCTTGCCGATTTTGTAGCGGTCGCCCTCTTCAATTGAAAAGGTCACCAAAAAGTCCTTGCGGTCAGGGGATAGCTCTGCCACGGCGGTATCAACACGGAAGTCAGCGTAGCCGTGCTCCATGTAAAACTTGCGCAGCAATTCCTGGTCGTAAGCGAGGCGGTCCGGGTCGTATTTATCATCGGAGGTCCAGAACCTGTACCAGCGATCTTCGCGGCTGCGGATAATTTTCTGCAGATCGGTATCGCTAAAGTGGTTATTTCCGATAAAGCCGATTTTCGAGATCAGTGTTTCCGGTCCTTCGCTGATTTCAAAAATCAGGTTTACGCGGTTCTGGTCTAGCTTGATAATTTTAGGGTCGATCACGGCAGAGAAGCGGCCGCTTAAACGGTACATATCCTGCAGCCGGTCAACATCAGTCTGTACTTTGGTGCGTGTCAGAACCTGGCGTGGTTTGAGCTGTATTTCTGTTTTCAAATCATCTGATTTCAGTTTTTTGTTACCTTCGAAGCGGATCTCATTGATGATCGGGTTTTCAACGACCTTTACCACGAGATCAGTGCCATCCTGATGGATGGAAACATCAGCGAATAATCCCGTCGCATAAAGATTTTTTAACGCACGGTCCAGCAAAGCCTGATCAAAAGGATCCCCTTTCTGGACATCGATATAGGAAAGGACGGTTGCCGTTTCAATACGCTGATTACCCTCGACCTTAATGTCATGAATGGCATTGGCGGATGTTGTGCTCTTGCCAGAGGCGTTATTTGCCGCCTGCGCGCTGAAGGTAAAAAACAGCATTGCGCCCAGCAGTAAAAAGGCAGTTATTCTTCTGAATATCAGGAATTTTTTCATGAAGCCGTTTTTGTTGTTATAATTCAGAAGATATGACTTTTGACGAAGGCGATAACCTTGAGTTGGACAAGGTCATTCCAGGTAGCAAACAGCATAATACCAAGTAAAAACGTCAAGCCAACCCTTAATGCATATTCCTGAATACGCTCGTTTATGGGTTTGCCCTTAACTGTTTCCATAGCATAAAATGCCAAATGTCCCCCGTCAAGCATAGGGATCGGCAGGATATTAATCAGTCCAAGATTAACGGACAAAAGTGCGGCAAAAGTGATCAGAGAGATAATTCCCTGGTGCGCAAAATCGCCGGCATAAGCGCCAATACGCAGGATGCCACCCAGCTCATCTGTGCTGCGTGTGCCTTTAACCATCTGCCCCAGAGCCTTCAATGTGCTGGTCGTGATATCCCAGACGTCACTATTCGCAGCAACAAAGGCAGAGACAAAGGTATGCTTCTTTATTGCAGAATCTTTCTCCGGGCTCTGAATGCCGAGCCTGCCGCGTTGGCTCTTGAAGCCGAAACGGTCTGTTTCCTCTATTAGTGCCGGCTTTACATGAATTGTGACCGGCTTGTTATTCCATTTATTCGCCCCGGCAGAGTGCACGAGCTCGATTTCGATTTCCTTGTTCAGGTTAATAGACACATACTGCGCCATGTCCTGAAAACGCTCGATGGGATTGCCATCAAGCGAGAGAATTTTGTCGTCAGGAAGAATGCCGGCTTTCTCTGCAGGTGAGCCGACGACAAGCTTGCCAACAATCGGAGGTGTATAGGGCTGCCCTTGAAATGCATAAAGCCCCGTCAGGATAATGATTGCAAAAATAAAGTTGATTGCCGGTCCCGCAACGACAATGGCTGAACGCTTGGCGACAGGCTGCGTATAAAACGCCACTTTCTTTTCCGCATCCGTAAGGGGCTTCTTTTTTTCATCGACATGTTGTGCGCTCGACGGGTCAGTATCGCCGAACATCTGGACGTATCCGCCCAATGGCAGCCAGCTGATTTTCCAGCGTGTTCCCGCCTTGTTTGTCCAGCCAAAAACCTCTTTGCCAAAACCGATGGAGAAAGTTTCAACCTTTACTCCGCATAGGCGCGCGATGATGTAATGTCCCCATTCATGGACAAACACCAGAACTCCCAGCACCACAACAAAGGGTAGGACATAGGTCATCAGGAAATCTGCCGGAGTATCCAAGAATTTATGTAATAGATCTGTAATCATTAACTAATGTACCTTATGTTTTCTCAGCGGATTTCAGTTTACTCCGGCAATAAGCTTCTCCGCAATACGCCGTGCATCAAGATCAATCTGGAACACATCATCAAGACTTGATATGGGCTGAATATGCGCCGTTTGCAAGACTTCGTCGACAACACTTTCTATTTCAGAAAATTTCAATCTACGGGACAAAAACGACGCAACGGCAGCTTCGTTAGCCGCGTTAAACACGGTTGGTGCGCCTGAACTGGCATTTAAAACTTTCCGGGCCAACATAATGGATGGAAATCTTTTTATATCAATAGGTTCAAATGATAACTTAAAGTTATTATTTAAGTTTAAGGTATCACCAGTCGTTGTTATTCGTTCCGGCCATGCCAGCGTGTGAGCGATTGGTGTCCGCATATCCGGCGCACCCATTTGAGATAAGATAGATCCGTCGATATATTCAACCATTGAGTGAACTACAGACTGTGGATGTATGAGAACTTCAATATTCTCAGATTTTGCTTTAAATAAATAACTTGCCTCTATGATTTCTAATGATTTATTCATCATAGTGGCGCTATCAATGGAAATCTTCATGCCCATCGACCATGTGGGATGCTTAACGGCCTGTTCGGGTGTAATATCATCAAGCTCGGCACGATTTTTCCGTAAGAATGGACCGCCAGATGCGGTCAGAATAATCCGTTTTACTTGTGAAAGCTGCTTCGGGTTCAGCACCTGAAAAACTGCATTATGTTCACTATCGACCGGCAGCAGCGTTGTACCGTGCTTTTCAACGGCATCCATCATGAATGGACCGGCGCAGACAAGTGATTCCTTGTTGGCCAGTGCAACCGTTGTTCCCTGCTTGATGGCGCGGAGTGTTGATTCCACGCCAGCGGCGCCGACAATTGCCGCCATGATCCAGTCAGCCGGAATACCGGCCGCGTTTACCACCGCCTGATGTCCCGTTTCTGCCTTAATCTTTGTGCCTTCGAGCGCTCGCTTTAAATCTCCATAAAGGGATTCATCGGCGATCACTGCATACTCAGCATCGAGGTCACGGGCCTGTTGAGCCAGAAGCGAGACATTCTTGTTGGCTGTCAGCGCAACAACTTTGAACTTGTCGCGATGTCCGGTAATCAGGTCGATTGTGCTGCGGCCGACCGAGCCGGTTGAACCAAGAATTGAAACGGTTTTCATTTGAACAACACCACGATTGTTCCGAATACGAGCGCGACGAGCAGAAGCGCATCTATCCGGTCAAGCACGCCGCCATGACCGGGGATGATGGCGCCTGTGTCTTTGACACCATAGCGCCGTTTGAAAATGGAGATGAACAAGTCTCCTGCCTGACCAAACATGGCAAGAACAAAGCCCATTGCAGCATATTGCAACGGTGACATATGGCCGATGGTTTCAACGTGGAACTTTGTCAATGTGTCAGGGCAGGCCAGTCCTGCTGCGACAATGCCCGAGCCCACACTGCTGCCAACAAATCCCGCCCACGTTTTCTTAGGGCTGATCTTCGGTGCAAGTTTTGGCCCACCGATGGCTCTGCCTGAAAAGTAAGCCGAAATATCGCTCACCCAGACGATCAGCAACAACGTCAGCATATTGTAAAGTCTGTATGCGCTGTCAATACGCAGCCAGATCATCAGGCCCGTCGAAATGCCGATGTAGCAGATACCGAACAGCATGAGCGGGATGCGATATTTCTTGTCCGTCAGTACCATCTTGCCCCACTCATAAACGCCGATGGCAGTTGCGACGCCCATCAGGAGGATGAAAGGAATGCCCCCGAAATAAAGCGCGCCAAGCACGAGGACGCCAAAAATCAGCGCGCCCTTGATGCGGGTCTTGAGGGAGCTGTCTATGACCGGGGTTGTCATCCCTGCATCTCGTGCATTTGGGACAGACCGCCATAACGGCGTTCGCGGCTATTGAAGTAGTCAATAGCTTTCTCCATATCCTTCTTCAGGAAGTCCGGCCACAATGTGTCGGTGAAATACAGTTCGGCATAGGCCAGCTGCCACATCAGGAAATTGCTGATCCGGCTTTCGCCGCTCGTGCGGATCATGAGGTCGGGATCGGGGATGCCGCGTGTCATGAGATATTGAGAGAAAATATCTTCGTTAACTGTATCCAGATCAATTTCCCCTGCCCTTGCCTGTTTTGCCAGCTCCTTGGCAGCAAAAAGGATGTCTTGTCTGCCACCGTAGCTGAGGGCCAGCACCACTGTAATTTTTTCATTATCGCGGGTCAGCGTTTCAGCGTTGTCTATCAGCTTTACTATATCGATGGGCAGGCGTTCCCTGTCGCCGATGATCAAAATGCGTGCACCGCTTTTATGCAGTTCTGCTGTTTCTTTTTTCAGGTAATAACGCAGCAGATCCATGAGGTCGGAGACTTCATCTTCGGGACGGTTCCAGTTTTCTGAAGAGAAAGCAAAAAGCGTCAGATAAGGAATACCAAGTTCTTTTGCCGTCTCAACAACTTGTCGTGCTGCTTCCGCACCTTTGCGGTGGCCTTCAGCACGGCTTAAACCGCGAGCCGTTGCCCAGCGTCCGTTGCCATCCATGATAATGGCGACATGCTTCGGGGTATTCACCTGAGCATTCATTGAATTAAACCTGCTTGATCTCATGCTCTTTGTGGGCGAGAGCGTCATCGACTTTCTTGATCCAGGAATCCGTCATCTTCTGGATTTTTTCTTCCGTCTTTTTTAGATCGTCTTCAGGCAGCTTGTTCTTCTTGGCAGTCTCCATGCCCTCGCGGCGCACGTTGCGCACCGCAATCTTGGCCTGTTCGGCGTATTTGGAGGCGACTTTAGCCAATTCAATACGGCGCTCTTCGGTCAGTCCGGGCAGCGGAATGCGGATAAGCGTGCCGGCTGGCTGCGGGTTGAGGCCGAGACCGGAAGACGAAATCGCCTTTTCAACCGCTTTCGTGTTGTTGGCATCCCAGACTTGGACGGTCAGCAGGCGCGACTCAGGTGCGCTCACAGTGCCGACCTGACTGATCGGCATCTTGCTGCCATAAACTTCAACCGCAATATTGTCGAGCAGACTGGTAGATGCACGGCCAGTGCGAAGCCCTTGAAACTCTTTGCTCAGCACGTCAAATGCGCCTTGCATACGGCGTTCAAAATCAGACAAATTCATCTCAGGCATTTTTTACCTCTTTCTTTTCCATGACAATCGTATATTCACCGCGGCCCTGCATCAGTTCGGCAAAGGCACCGGGGCGTTTGATCGAGAATATAATGACAGGAATATTATTTTCCCGCGCCAGCGAAATAGCTGCCGCATCCATGACGCCCAGATCTTTTGACAGGACATCCATATATGTCAGGTTGTCGAATTTTGTCGCTGCCGGGAATTTGATGGGGTCAGCTGTATAGACGCCATCGACTTTAGTGCCTTTCAGCAAAGCATCGCAGCCCATTTCGGATGCGCGCAGCGCCGCCGCAGTGTCCGTGGTGAAGAACGGATTGCCCGTTCCTGCCGCAAAGATCACAACCCGGCCTTTTTCCATGTGGTGCATGGCGCGGCGGCGTATATAGGGTTCGCACACCGTTGCCATCGGGATAGCCGACAGCACGCGTGTCATCAAACCTTGCTTTTCAAGGGCGTTCTGCATGGCCAGCGAATTGATGACGGTCGCCAGCATGCCCATGTAGTCGGCTGCGGCGCGGTCCATGCCGACGGACGCACCGGAAACGCCACGGAAGATATTGCCGCCGCCAATCACCAGACAGACCTCAACGCCGAGATCAATGACCTCTTTAACGTCTCTGGCGACGCGATCAACCATTGCGGGTTCAATACCGTACTCCCCCTCACCCATCAGGGCTTCGCCCGATATCTTCAGAAGAACACGTTTGAAACGCGTTTTGGTCATCTTAGCCTGCCGCCATCTTTGCTACTTCGGAAGCGAAGTCGCCTTCAGCTTTCTTCTCGACGCCTTCACCGAGTTCATAACGGACGAAGCCTGTCAGCTTGACCGGCGCGCCGAATTCTTTGGAGGCTTTTTCCAGTACGGCAGAAATCTTGTTTTCACCGTCGATGACAAAGGTTTGCTCCAGCAGAACGACTTGTTCGTAGAACTTGCGAAGCGAGCCTTCAACCATCTTCTCAATGATCGCATCAGGTTTGCCGCTTTGTTTTGCCTTGTCGGCGTAGATCGCACGTTCACGGGCAATGGTATCTTTGTTCAGCGAAGCAACGTCCAGGGATTCAGGACGTGTGGCTGCGATATGCATCGCCAATTGACGACCAAGAGCCGAGAGCTTGTCTGCCGGTGCGGAAGACTCAAGGGCGACCAGAACGCCGATCTTGCCGAGGTTGGGGGCAAGTGCGTTATGAACATATGTTGAAACGACACCCTGCGAAACGGACAGGCGCTGCATACGGCGCAGGGTCATGTTCTCGCCAATGGTGGCGATCAGCTCTGTCAGGGAAGCTTCAATCGTCTTGCCGCTAACGGTCGCTGCTTTCAATTGCTCTACCGTCTCGACCTTGTTCTTGAGTGCGTAGTCTGTCGTCTTGGAGAGCAGGCTTTGGAAGTGCTCGTTACGGGCAACGAAGTCAGTTTCTGCGTTTAACTCGACAACGACAGCTGTTGTGCCTTGGGCCCCTACACTGACGAGGCCTTCAGCTGCTGCACGGCCGGCTTTTTTGCCAGCGGCAGCGAGACCTTTTTTGCGGAGATAGTCCATTGCCGCATCCATATCGCCTTTGTGTTCTGCGAGGGCTTTTTTGCAGTCCATCATGCCCGCGCCACTTTTCTCACGAAGCTCTTTTACAAGAGATGCGCTTATTTCAGTCATTGTTATGTTCCTTTCAGGAGTTAGCCGGCTGCCGCAGAAACTTTTAACTCTACAGCATCGTTCAGGTTCTCAGGTGTCGGGTTAGCCGCAGCGCCTGTGTCCTTGCCCGAAGCGGTGACTTCAGCCTGCAGACCATCGAGAACAGCTTCCGCGAAAAGGTCGCAGTAGGTGTTGATGGCGCGGGTGGCGTCGTCGTTACCGGGGATTGGGAAGTCGATGCCGTCAGGATCGCAGTTGGTGTCGACGACTGCAAACACGGGAATACCCAGCTTGCGGGCTTCCAGAATGGCGTTGGCTT
>PLXM01000168.1 GCA_003153235.1 Rhodospirillales bacterium | reverse complement strand
CGCGATCATGATGATCGACGTCGCCATCGACAATGAGCGGACGCAGAACATGCCCCCCGTAGAGGCAATATTCCACGCCTGCCTGCTGCGCTTCCGCCCCATTATGATGACGACTGCCGTGGCCCTGCTGAGCGCATTACCGTTGGCGCTCGGCAGCGGCGAAGGTTCCGAATTGCGTGTTCCTCTCGGCATTTCCATCGTCGGCGGGCTCATTTTCAGCCAGATGCTCACCCTCTATACAACGCCTGTTGTTTACCTGTATCTTGAGCGCCTGCGCCTGTGGTTCAACAACAGAAAGAACAAAGGGGCCGATTTTAGCATGCCCGACCCGCAAGGAGAAAATATATGAAACAGTCCTTGAAAAAACCTGCTATGACCTTGCTTGGCGCTGCTCTTCTGGCTGCCTGCACTATCGGACCGGACTACCACAAACCGGATATGCCTGTTCCGGCAGCTTTCAAGGAACTCGACAACTGGAAGCCCGCGCATCCCGCAGACCTTGTTCATGGCGACTGGTGGCTGGTTTACAATGATCCGGTGCTGAGCGCGCTTGAGAAACAGGTTTCGGTGTCAAACCAGAGCCTCAAGGCATCGGAAGCCTCATACCGGCAGGCACAGGCGGCAGTTGAGCAGGCACATGCCAGCTTTTTTCCGACAGTCTCATTGAACGGCAGCGGCCAGCGCTCTGGAAAGAATAACATAACAACAAACGCCGTTAATGTTTCAGCGGATGCAAGCTGGGCGCCGGATATCTGGGGCCGCATCCGCCGGACGGTGGAAAGCCAGGAGGCAACAGCGCAGGCGAGTGCCGCTGATCTTGCGGCAGCCACGCTCTCGACACAAGGAACGCTGGCGATTGATTATTTCGAGTTGCGGGCCGCCGACCAGCTGCAGAGGCTGCTGGATGATACGGTTGCCGCAGACGGACGTTCCCTTCATATTGTCAGCAACCAGTACAAAGTGGGCGTGGTTTCAAAGGCGGATGTGCTGCAGGCGCAAACGCAGCTGGACTCTGTGCGCGGACAGGCAATCAATGTCGGCGTGCAAAGAAGTCAGCTCGAGCATGCTATCGCCGTGCTCACTGGCCGCGCACCGGCGGATTTCAGTCTCAAGCCAGCAGGAAATATCCCTGACGCACCCGTCACGCCAACCGGCGTTCCCTCGACATTACTTGAACGCCGGCCCGACATTGCTTCCGCCGAAAGGCACGTTACCGCCGCCAACGCACAGATTGGCATTGCGATAACGGCTTATTATCCTGACCTGACACTGGCGGGCTCCGACGGCTATGCTGCGCCGCTCCTCGGCAGGCTGCTGCAGGCACCGAATGAAGTATGGTCCATAGGCCCGTCGCTGGCGCTGACACTTTTTGATGGCGGAGCGATCAGTGCACAAGTCAAGGCGGCGCGCGCAACTTACGATCAGCAGACGGCGCTTTATAAGCAGACCGTACTGACAAGCTTCCAGCAGGTGGAGGATGATCTCTCCACTCTGCGCATACTGGCGCAGCAGGAAACTGTTGAAAATCAAACTGTCCTTGATGCGGAACAAGCCACAAAACTGGTCACCAACCAGTACAATGCCGGCACCGTGGCCTACACCACCGTCATCACCGCGCAAACAGCAGAACTGAGCGCCCAACAATCGGCCTTATCCGTCCGCGAGAATGGCCTGATTGCTTCTATTCAGTTGATTGAGGCGCTTGGCGGCGGCTGGAACAGCAGCGCCTTAACTCCACCTGCACCGTCACCAGCTAAAAAATAAACAGGGCGGTTTAAGTTTTATCTCTCTTTTTGCCAAAAGACAGCACGGCATCAAAAAGCGCATCGACTTCGCATGTTTGTGTGCGGTGGTTGAAAAGTGCGGCGCGGATGGCGCGTTTGCCGTTGATCGTCGTTGTCGAGGGTGCGGCAATGCCTGACTCCTGAATATCGGCCACAATCTCCGTGTTTACTTTATCTGAATCATCACAACGATAGCGGAAGCAGACGATGTTCAGCTGCACGGGCGCCATCAGTTCAAGTTTTGGCTCGGCGAGGATTTTCTTTTCAAGATACTGTGCTAATGTACAGGTTCCGGTGATCATGCGGCCAAGATGCTCTGTGCCATATGTTTTTAGCGTGAACCATGTTTTGAGGGCGCGGAACCCGCGCGACAGGTCAGGACCGTAATCGCAGGGCCAGAACTCTCCGGCGGCAAGGCCGCGCGTTTCGCGGCGCAGGTAGGCGGCTGGTGTTGCAAAAGCTTCACGGTGTTTTACTCCATCGCGCACAAGAACAAACCCGGCATCATAAGGGACCTGCCCCCATTTGTGAAAATCCAGCGCAATGGAATCAGCGCCTTCAATTCCAGTAAGGCGTGGCGCCAGTTCCGGCGAAAAAGCCGCCAAAGCGCCAAACGCGCCGTCGACATGAAACCATGTGCCCTCCTTACGGCACAGAGCGCCAATCGATTTAAGGTCGTCAATCGCGCCGACATCGACGGTTCCCGCCGTGCCGACAACAAGGAATGGCTCAAGACCGGCTTTTTTGTCAGCAGTAATAGCGGCCTGTAATGCACTCATATCCATACAATGAGAGGAGTCGATAGGGATCAGCCGCAGCGCATCACTACCAAGGCCTGCTATATCCATGGCACGTGTCACACAGCTATGGGCAGCGACAGATGCATAAGCGCGTAGCTTTGCGCCTTCTGCGCCAGCTCCTGTTTTACGAGTTATTTTTCCAAGTATTTCCGTACGCGCAACAAGTACAGCGATCAGGTTAGCCATCGAAGCGCCGGTAACAAAGAGTCCCGAGGCTTCCGCCGGGAAGCCGAACAGCTGGCGCATCCATTGGGTGATCTGGTTCTCGACGGCGATCGGCGCATGGTCACGTCCGCCAAGGTTGGCATTGAGCCCTGCCGCCAGCATTTCAGCCAGCATGCCTGTGCTTGTGCCGCCGCCCTGCACCCAGCCCATAAAGCCCGGGTGAACATTGCCGGACGAATAAGGCAGGATGAATTTTGTGAATTCCTCGTAGACAGATTCAAGAGACTGCGCCAACTGCGGCAAAGGCTCCTTGAAATGGTCACGCACGGATTTAGTCATCGGTTGCCATGTCGGGCGCTCGCGCAGGTTTTCGAGAAAATCGAACATATCGTCCAGCATGCGATGGCCCTGAGCACGCGTGGTGTTCCAGTCGGCAGGATCAAGCGTTGTGCCGGCAAGACTCTGCGGTGCGTGTGGCGTTTTCGCAGTATCGGGTTTGGTCATTTTCTGCCTACCTTGGCGAAGGTATCGATCATTTGTACGAAAGCCGTAAAAACCTTCTGCATCTGCGGCGGTTTGTACGGATAGGTCACCGGCGAGTCCATGTTATGGACGATCATCGTGTTGCCAGCCTCGAAGATCAGCAGCTCACCAGATTTTGTCTCGGCACAATCAATCGCAAAGTATTCAAGATTGATTCTTTTCGCGATCTCGCTTAATGCCGCACCATGCCGTGCGCTAAAATCTTCGTCAAAATGCGTTAGGAACCGGTCTTCTTCGGCGCGCTTATCATTGCTTAAAGCCATATTGGCGTTGAGATACCATATCTTCCACTGTTCCGAAATCGCCATGTGGCAGGCGTAAGCTTTTCCATTGATAAACACGATACGGTATTTGCGAAAGAGGCCATCGGTACTGCTGTAATCGATGTATCTCGATATAAAGAATGCCGCACCCGGGTGCCTGTAAAGATACGCATCGATATCAGCTGCGCTTTCAAGTTTGTCAAGCCCGCGGCCCGCATGCGAGTCGATCGGACGCACGATCAGCGGATAAACGCCGTCCTCAAGAAAGCCCTGCAGCGGAATACATTCCCGACCGATATCAACCAGCCTGTCACGTGGCACGCGCGCTGTCATCGGAATGTAGAGTTTGGAAATCGGTTTCAGAAGCGTATACAGCTCGTCGCGGTTAAGGTGGTGGACGCATGACGGCAAATTCAATACAGGCCTTGGCCAGTGCGGCATCAGACGGTTAACTTCAGCCAGCGCCGGACGCGCCGCTTCCGTATCCGGGATCGCGACAAAGGCGACATCGTGGTACGGCAGCGGACCAGGCAATGGAACACCCGGCACGATATAAAGCGTGTAAAGCTCGATATCCGATCCTTCAAAAAGAAATTCTATCGGCGTATTGCCTCCCATCTCGATCGGTGCCGCAAGCTTCAGCACGCGCAGGCGCGGTGACGGTGAATCGCAGGGCAACCGGTAAAGACGCTCCATGCCGAGGGCACCGGACTGAATCACAAGACCATTGGCCTGCAGGCCTGAAATCTGCGCGATATCCGCCATATCCATCATCGCGGCAGCGTTTTCCGGATCAGCCTCCACCTGTTTATAAAGTTCATCCCACAGCGGCTTCAGCGGTTTGTTGTCGAAAGCCATCCTTGTCAGCTTCACCATGCCGAGGCGGGTCCGCGGCAGGTCTTTCTTAGCATCAAGATGCAGCGGCTTGATCTCGGCGGAGCCGGCCGTTTTCTCCGGGATATTGATCACATCGAAATACTTTAGCAGCACTTCAATTTTATCAACAATGGCCTTCACATCATCGGGCGACCATCCCTCGGAAACCGTGCGTGCCCCCGCGCTGATGCGCAAAGCTGCCGTCAGATTGCCAGCGCCATCGTGTAACGTGACGGGCTGCCCGATATGGCAGAGTCGCGAGGAAATTTTTATCTCCTGCGGCTGAGCCCGTGACGGAAGAAGAAGCGACACATCAAGGTTTAGTGCCTGATAAAGTTTTTTGCAGTCCTCGGGAGACAGAAGCTTGCCGACGCGTTTTATAAAGAACGGGAAAACTGTCCTGACAGTCATTTCGCCATCGTCAATATCGTCTGTCGGATCAGATGGTTGTGCCGGTAACAACGTCAGCGACAGGGAATTTTCTATGCACTGAGTAACAACGACAGAAAATTTTTGCAGCGATGCAAGACGATCCGCCTGCGGCACAGTAAAGTAAAGGCGCATTTCCTCAACAGCAGCTTCCCACCGCAGCCATTGCCCAAAATTCAGGCGCGGCGGCAGCCATGACCTGATGCCGGACCATTTTACCGGCCAGTCGCCGCGGTTGCTGTAGTCTGAGAGGCCAACAGGCACCTTATGCGTGGCAACCATCTGCCCCGCAATCTTTTCCGGCACCAGCAATGCACCGCTGAAGGGTGGACCGGTAAAAAATTTAGATCCCGTTAGCATCACGATATAACCGCGGTTCAAATAATCTTTAATGCGCGCGCGCCCAAGGCGCATCTGGCAGGCATCGACAACGACCTGCACATCATTGGGCCAGCGGACTGAAATGTCTTTCAGACATTTCCTGCTCGGGCTGCGCCAGCCAAGCTTCGAACTGTCCATCGTTTGCAGCAGAACTTTGCTGCCGCTCGCAATCGCTGTCTCAATAGCCTCCAGAACAGCGTGGTCAACGTCTTCGGCGCTGCGCGGGCTGCCTTTTTCATCGCGCAGGGAAATATCGACACAGGTCATGCCGTCCGCCATTGCGGCAACAGCCTCGCCTTTTCTGACCGGAACTCCCTGTGCTGTATACGTATTGAAATGTTGGCCTTTTGCCGTGAAGGCTGTGCCGCTACCCGTTTCATTGGAGGCGACAACGATGCTTGTGACGCGCGAGCCCAGCAGTTCACGCGCTATAAAGAGCGCGATCAACTGGCCGTCTGTACCGGAGGGCGAGAAAACAACATCTACCTTGTCATTCTCCAGAGTAAGGCATTTCTTCAGCTCCTGCCGTATGTGCTCGATGCATTTATCAAACACCTCTTCTTCCGGGTTGGTGGCCGACCCGTTCATCAGCTCGAGGCGCGCCTGCGCCGCCCTGATATAAGATTTTTCTGAAATGGAAGAGGCTGTTGTAGATGAAAATGTAATGGCTTCGGGCCGCGGCGACGGACGGCAGCCGTAAACGTTCAGATTATCAAGCGGGCTGACGGCAAGGCGCGGATCGCCTCCTTCCGCCAGAAGCAATTCCAGCGGATGTGCAAGAAAGTGGCCCTCTGCATTCTGACCGCTCATGCTAGAAACAGGAAGATGCGCTGCACCGGTCTGCCCTGAAAACACGTGAAATTCTTTGGATAGCACATCATCTTTATGCTTCTTGCTCTGGCTCAATGTTACCTCCGCACTATTATCGCAAGCATCTTCCCAAGTAACAATGCAATCTTTGTACCCTATATCGCAAAAGTATTAACAAATTGAATTATAAAAATCTTAGGGGAATTATATGACCCTTTTTCCCCGTGCTGCTTGCCCCTGAATCAATAAATGCTTATGGTATTGGTTGGGGTATAGAGGGAGATGTTTACAATGCCATTCATTTACATGATGCTTTCCGTCCTGAGCTGGAGCCTGTTCCCGCTGATGAGCGCCTGGGGAATACAACAGCTCGGCATCTTCGATTTCATTCTGGGGACTTATGTCGTCGGCTTTCTGGCTTCTGCCCTTGCCTTTAATATGCTGCCCGCAAAGCAGAAGGCAAACCTGCCGAAAATCAGCAAAATGAATGGAACAGTATTCTCTGAGATATTTGCCGGATGCCTGTCTGTGCTTTTATCCTTCGGCTGCCTGCTCGCCTCGTTCGCATATGTTTCCAAAGCCGCGTCGGTGTTTACTTTCGAGGCGTGGCCGGTCATGGGAATCTATCTCGCACCGATCCTGATTAAAAAAGGCTGGGACAGGATATCGCGCCGCGACCTGCTGTTTTCCCTGCTGGCCCTCATCGGCATTGCCTTCCTGCTTCTGCCGGAACGGGCTGCGGCATCATACCATGTACTCCTGCCGCTCGTGGGCGGACTGCTGATGGCGATCGCCTCGGTGATGAAATCGCGCGTCTCGCATGATCTGGAGAACAAAAGCCACCCCATCGGCTCGCTGCTCAAGATCCAGATGTTGTTCAGCGGCGGCGTTGCTCTTCTCTCTATCCCGTTTGTGCTGTTCTTGCCGGACAAGCACTGTATTTTCACGGCCGGAAACATCATGGCAATCCTGTTTACCGGCATCGCCATTCACACACTGGGCAACGTTTCATACACCATGGGAATTTTACGCTCGGCAAAAGCTAACATCATGGTGCTATGGTGCCTGATGCCGGTCTTCGCGGTTTTCTGGCTGTGGATGGCAGGACAGGCGGATATCCCCGCCTCTATCGCCCTCGGCGCAATTTTTATCATCACAGCCAGCCTGATGACGACTGTCAAAGCGGACAAGACGCTGTCTTACAGCGCAACAATTGTATCCATCCTGCTCTGTGGCGTTTACGTTTACTTCATCGACGGGCTTGCCATGGATGATTACTATCAGGCCATCTCGGTGCCGCTGTTCTTCTATGCCATCCTTGTCGCCTTCATGATGGACCGGCTGATCAAAAGCGATGAGCTTGAAGAACAGATGGCTGTGGAGATCATGAACTACATCGATGAGCATGCATCAAAGATAGGCGACGCGACAAAGACCTGCACCGCGCACATTCTCGGCATGGTCACGACCAACGACACCGCAAAGGTCAATGCGCATTACAAAGCAGTGCGCAACCACCCGAACAAGCATCTGAGCGGCATCTACAACCAGCTAGACCAGCTGGTGCTGTCCAAGGTGCGCGGCACAAATTTTTCCGAAATGTTTGTGATTTTCATTGTCGGGATACTCACCGTTGTCTCGTCAATCGCTTACCGGCCCAACAACCTGATCGCCGACGGGTTTGCCATTGTCGTCCCGCTCTCCGCTATCTTTATTTTCTTTACGCTGTTTGACCTGTCGAACAACCGGCGCGAATTCTACCTCGAGCGCGATAAAAACGGAGAAATAGCGCTCTCGCACCACCTGACTCTCGACCTGTTCGGCGAGCGTATTATCGCCACGATCCTGATTGTGGTCATTCTGGCAGCGTTTATCGGCCTGCTGTGGGTGAAACACGCCGCGCATCACTAAAAAGGAACGATGATATGCTTTGGGCTTTTCTGGCGCTGCTGGCAGGGGTCACAAACTGCATCCAGATCGAGATTAACCGGCTCTTCAAGCACGACGGGTTCGAGCTTAACGCTTACCGCTCGCTGATTTCAGCACTGCTGTTGCTGCCGTTTTTCCGCTTCATGGAATGGCCCACGGATACGCGTTATTATCTGGCCGTCTTTCTGGGAGCAGCCATCAGTGTCGTCGGTATGATGGTGCAGTACAATCTCGCCGCGAAAAAGAATGGCCGCGTCGCCAACCTGCACCAGCCGATCACGATTTTTCTGACCTTTATCATGTGGCTGATGCTCGATGGAAAGCAGCTGGACTTCCTGAAAAGCCATCCTCTCAACCTGCTGGGCATCCTGTTCTCGTTTCTGCTGCTGTTTATCAGCGTGCAGTTTGTGCGAAAAAGTGATGCCGGATGGCGCGCGCTGCTGGCCATTTTTCCCGTCGGCGTGCTCTATGCCTTTCTGGGCGTCGTGACAAAGCTGGTGCTGGATCAGGGCACCACGCTGCTGCCCATTTCCCTCGGCTTCGTGCTGCTCAGCAACATCATGATGGTGATGATTTCTTTTCCCGTGATTCTCAGCAAGAAGGTGCAGACACGGCACATCTTTAACAGGGCGATATTAAAACCGGCCTTATACGTTTCCGTGTTCCACACCATCAGCTGGATTCTTATCAATGTCGCAACAATCCTGACGCCGAACGCCGCCTATCCTTTCGCAATAACGGCGCTAAGCCCGCTGTGGTTTATGCTCTATTATAAATTAAAGGGCGTGAAGGATGATGCCAGCCCCTATGCGGGTGCGTTGATGTTTGCCGCAGCTGTTATACTGGTGCTTGTCTCTAGAGCATGACCCTGCAGGCGGCGTAGGTGAAGAAAAAAGCCAGAAATAAAATCATCAGCATGTCTTCATGCAGGCGCGCTCCCGTCACGGCAGCGGGTGCAGGGTTTCTGTGATTTTTTGGGTCGCGAATCGACTCAACCGGCATCAGACCTAAAAACTGGTTGGCAGGAACATGACTCCTGTCGGCACCGCTAAAATAGTTTTCCTGACGTGACCAATAGCGGTTGCTGTTAAACGAAGACTGCACGGCAGACATGATCACCTCTCGTATTTGGACTTAAATTATGCGTGGAATGTTATCAGAATTATAAGAATAATGTAAATATATTTCTGTTTCTATATAATTATTGTAATAATATTACTTTATGATTCAAAACCGCAGGATCGTAAATCACAAACCAGTGCCAATAATGGGGTCAGGTATTCGGTGCCAGAATACGGATATTGGCCTCACAAAAATCTGGTAATTGAAGGGGTTAATTACCGCGATTTAGTAATTTATTAACTAAAATTATAACTTATTTAGATATAATGAAACTAGGGTAGTGCGGGTGTAATAGCGTAATAAAAAGCCTCTGTAAGTGAACAGAGGGTAGAGGGGGAGAACTATGGCTCTTGTTCCAGGCGGACCGGGTCCTGATAGTCTAACGGGTACAGCAGGCTCAGACGTTATCGAAGGCTTTGGCGGCGACGATACTCTCAACGGCGGTGCCGGCGCGGACACACTCGAAGGCGGTCCCGGTAATGACGTTTATATTGTCGACAATGTCGGCGATGTCGTCTCAGAAAACCCCGGCGAAGGCACAGACCTCGTCCAAGCCAGCGTCACGTACACGCTGGCAGCCAATGTCGAAAATATCGTCCTGACCGGCGGTGCCAATATCAACGCCACCGGCAATACCCTTGACAACGTTCTGACCGGCAACGGCGGTGACAACATTCTGATCGGCGTAGCTGGTGGTCCCCTTGGCGACACGATGATCGGCGGCCTCGGCAATGACACCTACATTGTTGATGACACCAATGACTCAATTCTAGAAAACCCCGGCGAAGGCACGGATCTTGTTATTGCCAGCGTTACATACTCGCTGTCCTCTGACGTTGAAAACCTGACGATTAACTCTTCCGGTCTTACTGCTCAAGGCAATACACTTGATAACGTCATCACTGACACAACTGTGGCCGGCGGCAATACGTTGGCTGGCATGGGCGGCACAGACACTTACGTGGTCAGTAATGCCAACGACGAGATCGATGGAAATCAAGGTACTATGGCCGGGACTCCGGGAACGGACATTATAGAGTCCAGCGTATCGTTCTCCCTTGCCGCAGTGGGCGTAAATTTTGTGGCAAACCTGACCCTGACTGGCACGAATGCCCTTCAGGGCACTGGTGACGCGAATAATAACATCCTTACTGACAACGGCGGACATGACACGACGACAGGTAACGGCGACACGCTGATCGGCGGCGGCGGCACGGATACCTACGTTGTCAGCTACGCCGCCGATGATATCGTCGGGAACGGCGGCGGAGATGTCGTTCAGTCCAGTGTTTCGTTTTCACTTGCGGCTGCGACCGTCAATAATGTGAACAACCTCACCCTCACCGGCACCGGCGGACTGACGGCAACGGGTAATGGCAATTCAAACCAGATTATAGGCAATACAGGTGACGACGTCATCAGCGATGGCGGCGGCGGAACAGACACACTGGTCGGACAAAGCCTTGCCGGAGCCGATACATTCATCGTTAACAACACCAATGACCTGCTCTCGGAGTCAGTCGGCGGCGGCGCTTCTTTTGTAAGCTCCAGTGTAACATTTGTATTGCCTGGAAATGTGGAAAATTTAACACTTACCGGCGCTTCGGCTGTAAGCGGCACAGGCAATACGGACAATAACGTTATTACAAGTAATGGTGCGGCGGGCGGCGATACTTTGGCCGGTGGCGGCGGTGTAGACACCTATGTTGTCAACAGTTCGAACGATGTGGTTAACGCGAATGTCGGCGGCTCGGACACTGTTGAAGCCAGTGTAGACTACAACATGGCCACTAATGCCATTGATGCCCTGAACCTGACGCTTATTGGCGGGATCGCCATCACCGGCACCGGCAACGCCTTTGATAACGTCATTACCGACAATGGTGCGGCAGACACCCTGATCGGCGGACTCGGCAGCGACACTTACGTGGTTACTAATGCCGGCGATGTCGTTTCAGAAAACGGTGGCGAAGGCACCGACCTCGTTATTACCAATGTGAATAACTATACGCTGGGCGCCAACATAGAAAACCTCACCCTCACCGGCGCTGGTAGTCTTCAGGCGACAGGAAACGCGCTTAACAACGTCATCACCGACACAACAACATCCGGTGCCAACACCCTCATCGGCGGCGGCGGCGTTGACACTTATGTTGTTAATAATTCCAATGATATTGTTACCGCAAATATCGGCGGCACCGACCTTGTTGAGTCCAGTGTTAGTTATAACATGGCCACCAACGCTGCTGCGGCAGCTAATCTGACACTCACCGGCACGAACGCCATCGTCGGCACCGGCAACTCCCTTAATAACGTCATTACCGACAACGGCGCGGCGGACACCCTGATCGGCGGCACAGGCAACGATACCTATCTGGTCACCAATACTGGCGACTATATCTCGGAGAATGTTGCTGAAGGCACGGACCTTGTTATATCCAGCGCCACCTATACCCTCGGCGCTAACATAGAAAACCTGACACTCACTGGCGTGGGCAACGTCACCGGCACAGGTAATGCTGCCAACAACGTCATCACCGCTAATAACGGCAACGATGTTCTGGATGGCAGCTTTGGCGCCGACACAATGGCTGGCGGCACGGGTAACGATACCTACATGGTCGATAACGTCGGCGATGTCGTTCAGGGAAATCCCGGCGGCCATGGTTTTATTATTAGCAGCGTGACCTATACGCTGCCTTCCAATGTCGACACCCTGACGCTCACCGGCGCAGCAGCCATCAACGCCACGGGCAATAACGATGGCGACAGCCTCACCGGCAACGCCGCCAATAACGTGCTTACCGGCGGCACCGGCAACGATGTGCTC